>NZ_SJPT01000001.1:0-62443 GCF_007860095.1 Novipirellula galeiformis
CGTCAGCAGCGACGAGCCAAACGTCGTAGTCCTACTGGACGCAATATGCTTCGCGACGCGTGGCTTGCTCCTTTGACGCTCCAGCCGAGCACGCTTTCAACCGATCCACAGACACACACTGCAGGGTTTCGCAGCAGCGATCGCGGTTTTCTGAGTCTATCTATTGGGGACTACTTGCGTCTGTTGCGCTGGACCGCCCGCCAGGGCGTCGGCGGGAAGAAAGTCCCAGCGGGGCTGGCGCGAACGCTGACCGCGATAGGCATTGATGCGTCGATGTGGCGTGACTTGGTTTGGCACTGGAAGCAGTACTTCGGTAGGTCTTCCTGTGTGGGGCGGCCTGAGTCGATGCGAGCCGATGCGGCGCGAACGAAGCACCAATGGCATCGTGGCCAAGCGAGTGCATCGACTTGTTTCGTTTGATCGGTCGCGTGTTGTGGCAGCCGCGGAAGTCACTGCTCAGGTGCATTCGTAGGAGGGTGTCGGCGTTTCGGCGACATGTCCCTTCAGTGCAAGCGGCTCGGCGGCTGTTTATATCACCCAACGCGAGCTCCTGGTATGTGGAGTCGCTGTGAATTATTGCAAGCAATAGGGAATGTAACGCCCAGTGCGCCTTCTTATTTGGTGGGTGGCACCGTCTGGGGCACCGTGTGACCCTGGTTGTTGCAAAAACTCAAACGCTTGAGCTCTTGTTCCGACAAAACGCGATTGAATACTGCAACGCCGTCCAAGTAGAGTTCCGAGCCATGCTTGGGGTCTTCTGATCCTAGCCCCAAAGCGCGACCAAAGGTGAAGGGGGCACCGGCTTGCACCTTCACTTTGACGATCTCGCCCACGGGTTCCCAAGCCGTCTCCTTGAACGCTTCCAATCGAGAGTAAATCTCATCTCCGGGCGCCACTTGAACGTTGTCGGGAATCAACACCTCTCGGCCGGGCGGTTCGTCGAGCATCATTTCGCGATCCAGAATTCGAGTCCCATTCCTTGCGATGTCAAAGAAAACTCGAAACCGCTTTGACGTTCTCGATCCTGCTCCGTCCTGCTCATAAGTCAAACGTCGGTTCTGCAAATCAATCCGCAATCGGTGCTCGCTGATGCCGTCCTGAGTGCGATAGCCATTGTATTTGAGAACAAAGGCTCGGGGAGAATAGATGGGCAGCGAGAAGTGGAACGGGTTGGCCGCTTGTTCATCCTTGAATTGCCAAACGCTTTGAGCCACCGGATCCGTCAAAAGCAGCGGAGTCATTTTCCCATTGAGATAGGCTCGCACCTCCTTCTTTTCGGGATCAAACGTCATCGCCATCGCCCCCCATTGTCCGCTTTCAAAAGCTTGGCCATCAATTGCACGCAACCTCGCGTATTGCGAACCGCGGGCGATTGACTGAGGAAAACTGGCCGCCCCAGTCGCGGAAACATGAGCGATGGTTCCCTGTTGACCAAACAGACCAGCGAATAGGGCGAACTGTCGTTGTCCTCCGTATTTATCCCAGCCCCCTTCGTCCCAAATGCCAGCCACCAAGTGCCGCCTTCCGACGAACTTGGCCCACGCAATCATCGTAAACGGTCGCCGCCCACTGAGATCGAGAAGGCTGTTGTCTAAGATCTCTCGTTCAACCGCTCCGTATAGATAACCTCGGTTGAATCGGACGGCGGTTCCAAAAGGTCCGGTCGCATCAAACTGCAGCGAAGATGCTTCGTCTTTGTTGGGCCAAGTTTTAATCGAGTAGCTTTTAGGATCGCCGATCTGACGAATGCTGATTGGAAACGGCCGCACCGGCAGTTTGGGATCATGCAGCGAAGTCCATTTGTCGTCTTCGGTATGGTGAAAGTCCCAAAATGCAATCAGCCCGTCCGATTCGGCGACGGCATTTACATTGGCTTCGTTTGCAGAGGACGTAAACATTGCACTGGCGGAGTACGCCAGGACGAGTGCGAAGACAGTTAGTCTGGTCATGTGATTTCCTGGCGTGGTGACCCGTGCGATCAGCCCCGTGAGTCAGGGGCCGTTACGGTCGGGGCCAGTGTGAATAACGCGACGTGGCGCCATTGGGCGAATTGGCGGACAATGTTCGTGCAGCAGTATAGCCATTCACACCGTGTTGGTTACTCCAGGCCCGCACGCAACCAAACACGGCCGATTAGCAACACGTGGCTTAAGAAGCTTAGTCTGCTCCCTGAGGTTGTGTTACTTCGAAAGCACGTGGACTTGAGTGGTCAATGAGAGCGGGAAGCTGTCGCCGGTTTCAAAGCGTGCTTCGAGCATGACTGCCGTGCTGCCGGAATCTGGATTTGGCATTTCGAGCCTCCATTTCCCGTCGCCGCTCACCGCCACTGGTTTGGGGTGCCATTGGGAGTCGCGGAAATCACGATGATTCGATTGTGCGATCCAGGCAGTCACGGCGATTGGCTCACGGTCGCTGGTGGCGACGATCACCCCTCCCGTTTTGCCTGGCTTCCATTCGCCGTGCCAATCGGGCATCGGCTGACCGCCACAGACGCTGCGGTGCAATGCGGTGATTCCTCCCAGGATCCGTGGCAGATCGTTCAGTCCGTGCCCATTGTTGGGGATGTTCAGCAGCGACCGCGGCGACGGTAGTTCGTCGTAGTAAAACCGTGACGCGTCGGCCGGCCAATAGGGGTCGTTCGTGCCGAGTAAAATCAACTTAGGCATCGTCAATTGCTTGCGATGCTCAAAGGGATCGATCATTTGACGCAGCGGTTTGCCGGCGGGAGTGCTGAGTGTTTCTTGCAATCCAAGCCGCGTGTAGTCTTCGATTTGCGGTGAGTATTTGCCCCAGGCTGCGAGCTGATGATCCATTTGAGGTTGCAGGTTTAGCATGTCAATCACCATCGGCGCGATCGCCTTCACTCGCGGATCAGCAGCTCCGACCAAATAGGTAGTCCAGCCGCGTTTGCTGGCACCCGTCACCGTAAAATTGGCCAACTCCAGCCCCCACTGTTGCTTCGATGCGCTGACGATCGCATCCATTGCCGCCGAAGCCGCGCGTGCCATCGCCGGAAGGAGTGGCCATTCGGGATCCTTTGTATCGAGGTATTGCTTCAGTGTATGCGCGATCAAGGCGTCTTCATGACGGCCGTTCATCATCGGTTGAAAGGGAACGTGCTTCAGCACGGCCACGGGAGTTTGGGTGTCGCGAGCAACACGGGCCAGCAGGGTCAGCTCTTTCGGGACAGGCAGCTTTCCTGGACCGGTTTGATCCCACTGCGACTGCCATGAGCCACCTGCGATCATCATCAGTGCATGCGTTTGATCACTGGAAACCTCGGGCGGATTGAGGATAAACAGGGCGTGTCGCCACGGGGTGCCTTGCCAACGCTGTGAGATGAGATCGATTTGCAAATACGCACAGCCCTCTAGTTCGCCCCGGTGTTCAATTTCCCATTGGAAGCTACTGTCGCGACGCATCACCATTTCAGACAGCGACACTCCTTGGATTGCATCGGATTGCGTTTGAGGTGTCTCCAGCGTAGGTGGCTGTTGAGCCATTGCAGAGGGCACCGCAATGCCAGTCAAAAACATCGCAAGCCAAACCAAGAGTCCCAAATATCGATTCACGGCGCAGACCTACTTTTCGGTGTCGAGGAGGATGAGTGAGAGGGATACGATTGTAGTCTACGCACGTCGGTAAGAGGGGAGGTTGTCAGGAAAAGATGGGCTACACCATCGGTTCGGGATGACCCGTGATTTTGCGTGAGCCGCGCCCCTTCATGAAGCGATGGCCAAAGTCGGTCAAGACAAAGATGCGGAGCGACCCGAGAATGGCTAGTAATACGGCCAAGATCAACAAGCGGCTGCGACGGGGTTGTTTGAAAACGCCTCCTTCGCCCACCGCCGGTTGCTGCTGTGGTTTCAGCGGCATTCCATAAAGGGTCGCAATTTGATCCATTTCGACTAAATGAATCACGGGCACGTCGCTACGCATAAAACGGGTCATGATTGAGTCAATTTGCAGTGTGGCTCGTGATGCCGATCGATTCAAACCGGGCTTGTACGCTCGTTTGCCAATCGTTTTGCCAACCGATACCGCGCCTCCGCCAACGTTGATATAGGCTTTGTATGCTTGAGAACCGGCTTGTTTTCGATAGATATTCATACGCTCGTCGATGGCCGAGGCGAAGTCTTCGGCCTCGAGCCGATCAAGCTTGTTTTTCGCAATCGACTCACGCACCATTTTGCGAGCTTCGTCGCCGAGACCGATCCCCAAGTCTTCGTAACCACCGATCGAGCTGGCGACCGAACGGAACGGGATGAAATGCTCTTCGAAGAGCATCGTCTCCATGTCGATCCACAAGAAGCGAGGGCTATTGGCACCCCATTGCGACGACCCCACGCTCGTCAAAATGACGGGCCTCGCACCGATCGTTTTCAGGGCGGCTAATACGTTAACGTTCATTCCAGGAAACGAGCCCGAGTAGCCGACGGCGACCAAATCGCCCTGTCCGACACCGGCTTTGAGCAGCATCTCGACGACGACGGCGGCAAGGTTTGGATTGGTCGACGTTTGTTTGGCTCCGAGTCGTCCGCTGAGGGTCGTCACCGGAGTCATCAATTCGCCGATCATGCCAGTCGCGGCGGGATCGACATCGCTGCTAATTCGTAATCCAAGATGAAGTTTTTCATTGCGGATTGCCTCCATCATTTCATTGGACAATTCAGCCGCTTGCATTTTCAATGCCAGGTCCTCTTGCGGCGCATCGACACGGAAGTATTCGACCGTCGCCAGACCGAGAAGTGAAAACGCCGCCATAAAGACGATGATTGATTGCGAGACTTGACGTGGTCGCCAATACAGACGTTTCATAGTACAAGCTCCAAACCGATCAACATCAATACCAAACGAACTACGGTTGCGGCAGTTAGCAGGATCCCAAGGGTTTCCACCATGCCTTGGCGATCAATCCAAATCGCAATCAAGCCAGGAATGATATAGCCAATCACTTCGTAATCATCGGATTGGCCCATTACATCTATCTCGAGTGAATCGGCAGGTAACGCTGAGAAGGGGGAGAGGGATTCCATCAAGATACCGACGAGAAACCCGACCAGCACCATCAAAACGGTGCGTCGTTTGCCGTAAATGATGATCATGTTCGACAACGAATAGACGATGAAATAGGTGATGATTGACGCGGTGAAGGTGGCGATCACGGTCATCGGTTGGTCCAGTGACAACGCGATGTAACCGGGCACGACCATCCCGCCCGCGGCGAGCCCAAATGTTTCTGAAAACAGCAGACTGACGGCCAAGCCGATCCCAATTGATACAGTTAATGTGTCCATAATTCCTAAAATGCTTTCTCGTCGACGATGCCGCGATTGCGAAAGTATCGGACCACGTCCAATCCCGCGCCACCAATATTTGCCATCCCCATCACCAACGAGGAGCGGCCCGAAAGACTAACGACTTTCTCAAAAATCTCGGGCGCCCCATCGCCCTCGGCCATCACCAATTTCCGTGAGTCCAAGCCAGCGTTGATTGCATGTTTGGCGAAAATGTAGGTCCCTGAGCCAATCAAAACGTAGTGGTCCGCCGGACGCCAAGCGGCACAGCACTCGGCTAATTGCCGCGATCGATCGGGGCGATCAAAGCGACAATTGAAAATCATGATCCGCTTGCCAACACTCGGATAGCGATCGCAGGCCATGTTCCAGATCCGTTCGGTGGATTCCGGATCGTTGGCAGCAAATCCATTCACAAAAACAATCTCGCGGCCGAAGAAATCGAGCTCGGCCACGGTCATGATTCCGGGGTCGGGACTCGCCGACCACATGCCTTGTAACGCGGTTGCGCGGTCGACACCGAGATCGCTTAGCACACGTAGCGCGAGTGCGACGTTTTCGGCATGTTCGATATAAGGGAACTGGGCTAAGTCCAGGGGCTGGATCGCATTGACTTCGTCTTCGCCCACCGTGATCAGTTCGGATTTTCGGTCGTCGCAAACTTTGCGAAACGCATCGAGGTGGCGACGTTCGGCGGTGTAAAGTTTGCCATCGTTAGGGACCATGCCCAACAGTGCCCAGGCCACATCGTTTTCCCCGGGCCCCATCACATCCAAGTGGTCGGCGCGTGCGTTGGTGATCACGCTATGGGTTGCATGCACCAGCATGAATTCACAAAGCCATTGCAAGTAAGGGATCAGTGCCATGCACTCGATCACCAGGGCTTCGGATTCCAGTTCGGCGGCGGCGCGGACAATGCGGATCTGTTCGATCACGTTGGCACGCGCGGGACGAAATACCGGATACTCCGCTCCGTCGGGCAGGATCATCCGGGCCAAGGTGCCGGTCGTTTTGGCACAGGTGCGTTTACCTGATGCGCGTAGACCGGCTGCGATCAACCGAGTGACCGATGACTTTCCGCGCGTTCCATTGACATGGATACGTGTGGGAATCGTCGCGAGTTTGCGTCGATGAAAGTAAGACTCTAATAAGCCCAGCCCAACCAGCGACCCGGTCGTGCCAAGCAGCGCAAGCGAACCATCCATTCGTGATGGTTTAACCTTGTAAGAAATTGTGGAGACAGCGGCTCAGGTAGAAAAGAAGAATATGCGATCCTGAGGCGGAGCGAATTATGGTGATGCTTTAAATCCTTGCTAGGCCAGCACGCCAAAATTCCCTCTAAATTTGTCAAAAACAAATGCCCGTGATTTGCAAACGCTGGGCAAGAAGTCGAGCGATCGCTCAAACCAAAACAGGCTACGAAACGGACCGCAGGGTTAAAGGCTGCCAAGACCACCCGAGATGTCATTGCAGTGGATGTTGCGAATCCACTGGCGTAACGAGGTAACCCTTCGCTTTGGCGAATGGACTTCAGCGCGGTGGTGGCGTCTCACCGCAACGAAATTGGAATCGCAATGAGAGGCGCGCGGGGTTTGGGTGAGCGTTACGCTAAGAGCGCTTGCACCGCGGTCCCGTCGCCGCCAATTTTAAAGGGGCGTCCGGAGGGAGAGAAGATTTCTTTGTCGCCGGGCAACCCCGCAGCGGCGGCGATGGTCTTGTTGAAATCGGCGACCGAGACGTGGTCCTTCTCGACAGAATGACCATGCTTGTCCGACGCGCCATAGGCTTGCCCCCCTTTGATTCCAGCCCCAATCAAGAGGCTACAAAAGGCGCCGGGGTGATGATCACGTCCGGCGTTTACATTCAAGCGTGGCGTTCGGCCGAACTCGGTCGTCACAACGATGAGCGTTTGATGGAACAAGCCTTTGCTGTGCAAGTCACGCATTAGATTGCCGACGGCGTTATCTAGATCCGCGGCTCGCTTGTCGAGCGATTCGTACAGATTATTGTGCATGTCCCAGCCTCCGGAGTTGATCTCAATGAATTGGGCCCCCTTTTCGATCAATCGGCGAGCTAGCAAACAGCCTTGGCCGAGCGAGGTGTTTCCGTAGGCATCGCGAATCGCCTTGGATTCTTCCTTGATGTCAAAAACCTTCAATTGATCACTTCCCATCAATTGGTAAGCGTCCTGGTAGGCTTGGTTGTAGGCGATGACCTTGCTGTTGTTGCGGCGTTGTTGGAACGCTTCGTCAAATTTGCTCGCTAGCACCATTCGGCGACCAAACAATTCCGGTGGCAGGTACTTTGGCAACGTCGTGTTTTGCAGTCCCTTGCCGGCGTCGGCGATCGGGACAGGCGAAAAGGAAGGAGGCAGGAATCCGGCGCCGGGATGTCCGTCACTGGCTCCGATCAAATAGTTGCTGGGCAACCCCGAGTTTGATTTGGGTTGTTGCGAGGTCATCCAGGCGCCCATGCCGGGGTGTTGGATGCTGTTAAGTTTTTTGTAGGCGGTCCGCATCAAATAGCGTCCCTGTTCATGCGCTCCCGTCTCGGTGCTCAGTGAACGAACGACCGCGATCGCAGCGGCTAGGTAGCCGAGTTTGGGGAAGCGGTCACCAAACATCAGGCCTGGGACGCGGGTTTGTGTCGGTTTGGTTTCACCGGCTTCCTCGACGCCCTCTTTGGGGTCAAATGTATCGAGGTGGCTCATCGCGCCATCGAGCATGATATAGACGATGTGCTTTGCCTTGCCCGGGGCAACCGCGGCTGCGGCTTGCGCTTGGCTGCACATCGTTTGCGAGCCCAGTCCGCCGACAAAGGAGACTCCAAGCGTTTGCTTGGCGACCCATTTCATGAAATCTCGACGATGTTGAGGGCTGAATTCAGGTCGATTCATTTCAGGATCCAGATTAGTTACACGAAGAGGTTGCTGAGTGATTGCACGAAGAGAGCGCTTGCAGGACGAGCGTTATTGCACGAAGAGAAATTCGCGGGTGTTCAGTAACGCCCAGATAATATTGCCATAACCCACATTGTCGTTGGGAGTCTGAGACAATTCTTTCGCGGTGATCAGCCGATCGGCGTGTGTCGGGCGACGTGCTAACACACTCAGAAAGATGGCGTCGATACGATCCTTGGTTTTTTTGATCGCGAGTACTTTATCGACGATCGCAGAGCCCGGTTCGAGCATCACATGCGTAATCGGACCGTTGAACATGGCTAATGTCTGTGGCACGGTCGGTTCTTGTTCCGCCGTATGGATACTCTCGCGATTGCCTTGGCCGAATTGACGCAAGAAATGATCCGCGGGCGCAGGAGAGGGCAACTCGCTCGCCCGGCACAACACGTTGCCTTCGTAGGCATGTTGATTGAGCGAGCGTCGGTAGCTGCCCATTTCGTAGGTCTTTCGTAATTGATCGGCGAGATCGGTGACTTCTTGGAAGGAGACGGTCGAAAAGTCAATCGAGACATACGGTGCAATGTCGTCGGCGGTGGGCCGTTGGAAGGGCCATGAATTATGCACGGCCAACGTCAGGATGGAGTCCCAGACTTGTTCGGCGGTCATTCGTCGCAAGACGGGACCTGGGAAGTAATACGATTCGCCGCTGGTCAATTCGTAATCGCTCGCTTCGCGTTGGTAGGTGTTGCTGTACAGGATCGTGCGAATGAATTGTTTCAGATCAAAACCGCCACGCACGACCTCGGCGCTCAAAAAGTCGAGCAGGGGTTCGTTGACACAGGGATTGTCTTCACAGAAATCGTCAAACGGTTCGATGATTCCGATGCCGATAAATCGCTTCCACAAACGATTGGCAATCATGCGGCTGAATTTTGGGTTGTCGCGGCTTGTCACCCAAGCCGCAAATTGTTCTCGTGGCGGACGTGATTTGGCTTCGCTGGGGATCTCTCCCCATAGAACCGCAGGCTGCACTGGAGTGTTCGGTTTGGCGTCGTTGTAGGCGTAGTCGTGTGGCAGTTTCAGCGTCGTCTTGACTTCACGCACGTCGAACAAGCTGGCGTTCATCACGCGTCGGTAATGACCGGGAAGCCGTCCGTATTGGTCTCGTTTTTTGGCTTCTTCGGTGATCGCTGCTCGGCCCTTGCGGTCCTCTTGATAGCCGGGCATGTCACCACCGATGCGAGTTCGTGTTCCTGCCGTCATCGCAGCAAGTTGGTAGAACTGGTGCTGAGTCCAATGGTCAAACGGGTGGTCATGGCATTGAGCGCAACCGATTTGGGTTCCCAGGAAAACGCGCGCCGTGTTGTCGATGTACGCCAGCGGCATCAAGTCGTCGCGGAGTTGGAAACCGACCGCAGGGTTCTCCCACGTTTTGCCGTCGGCCGTCAACATTTCATACACCCATTTGTCGTAGGGCTTGTTGGTGCGAATCGAATCTTTGACATAGGCCAAATAGGGATCCGACAAAATATCGGTGCGGGGCCGTTCAACGAGCCGCAAGGTGTCGGCCCAGAGGTTGTACATGTTGCTGACGTAGTCGGAGCTATTGAGCAGTTTGTCGATCAAGTCGTCGCGTCGATCGGGGTGAGTCGAGTCAAGAAACTCCGTTGCTTCCTCGAGCGTGGGGATGCGTCCAGCGACATCCAAATAGAGTCGTCGTAGAAAGACCTCGTCACTGGCCATTTCATTCGGCGCGATGCCTTTGCTTGCCAATTGTGCTTCCACCGCGCGATCGAGCGTGCGCGCGGCCGTCTTGATTCGGATGCGTGCTCCGGGGTCGACCTGAGCAACTTCCATCGTCATCGAGGACGGTTCGAGAACACTCGCGGGAAGTTTGATTTTCGTAGACGTTGGGGCCGACGTCCACTTTCGCTGTGCTTGTGCTTGCGGCGCTGTCGCTGAGATCGCAATCACGATCATGGACAACGCGATCAACCGGGTGCGGATAACGGTATGGGAGACTTGCGGAGCGCTGCTCATCGAATACGGCCCTTTTGAAATACGACGAAATCAATGCAATGGTGTACTCGCCCAAGGCGGCAGGGAACGCAGCCTTAGGGGACGCCCAACGATTGCGTCGTAACGAGCGTCTCGCCACGTTTAACGCGGCGGGGGATCAAGTTCTCGTTGCCAATCGCGAATCTCAGGCCTAGTCAATATAGCTGGTCAGCAGCCGCAATACTGCTCGAATACTGTTAAGTGAAGCCGTTTCGCTAGCCGTGTGGTAGCTCGTGGTGGGGATTTGCAGGGTCGTGCCGTTGATTTTTCCTTCGGTGGCTGCGGTAAGCCGCCCCAGTTCGGTGCGTCCAAAGGAGAGCGGTTTGTCCCGCGTGCGGTTGATCGCTTCGACATAATCGTCTTTGAAACTGTAGGCGATGCCGAGCGATTCACAGCGATTTTGGAGCTCGAGCGTCATCTCGCTGGCAAAATTTGCGGTCGCATCTCGACGTCGCAAAACGACCTCCTGTGCCGCCGCCGCTAGCGGCGTCGGATAGGGGCTGGTGTCAAGGACGATCAAACGCTGAGTCCACAACTGTTGACGCAAAAACCACTCCAACGCGTAACGCCAACTTCGCCCCGCTTCTTCGCCCGCGGTAAACAACACCGTCCCTTGGAAACCGCAACGGAACATGTGAATGAGGATCGCAACCGAAAGCACGTTGTCGAGTTGTGCCGAGATGAAACCGTTTGAAATCGTTAGCCGATCCACGAACGAGACCGGCGTGCCGGGTTGAAGGTGACTCAAGCCGTCAATTTCAAAAATCAAGTTGCGGCGATTCGGGCAGACAAACGAACGTGTGATCGCGCCTTGTCCCAAATACGTTCCCACATGCGGCAAGTGCGATTGGACTCGTTGGCCGATGAAACGATCTTGGATCAATTCCATCATCTGTTCCGATACCGAGTCGCCGTTGAGCTCGCCACGGTTGCCGGCGATGAAGGCGGCGTATTGGAATTCGTTCGGTCCGGTGCACAGCAACCCGTGACGATCCACGTGCGCCGACAACACAATGGAATCGGGGCGTTTGCCTCGTGCTACCAAGACGCCATGGTAGAGAGAGACGTTGACGGAGAGTTCTTCGAGTTCCCGTAACAGGACTCGAAAAAAAGCTTGTTCAACGCCTACCACCGACGGCTCGCGAACCAAGCCACTCAAGAGATGCAAAAAATCGCTTAACCCAGCATCATTCGCTGTCGAATTTTTAATCAACGTGTCACGGCCTTCGCAGTTGTTCGGAAATCACTCGACGCATTTTTCATGCTCGTCGTCCCTGTTCTCGTCCCCCTCCCTCAATCGCCTAGCGGCGCGGTGAGGGAGAAGAGACGGATGACGCCGTTATTTCCGATCAACTACTCGGCGAAAAGGGGGCAGTGCTCGGCGAAAAAGGGGCACCCCCCGGTCGAAGCTCGGCTCGTGCCGCTGAAAAGCGGAATCGCCTTGGGGCACACGGTAGCTCGCCGAGATGCAAGGCCGATCTGAGCGGCAGGCCGCCGCCTTGCTAGCAACGTGATTTAATTGCGTTCGACCCATGGGTTTACGTCATTGCTGGGGTTCACGTTCGCTTTGACAAACTCGACCACCGCAGGGATCACTTCAGACGATTCATTGACCAACGCGGGGCCGCTTAGGCTTGTCTTGACCATTTGTTGATTGAGTCCCGTGACTTCGCCTTGGCCTACTTTCTTTTTAAATACTTCGATTCGCTTTGCGATTCGAATGGTTTCGGAAGCCTCGGAGCTGGTGTCTCCGGCGACCAGCATGATCGGCAAACGAAGTACATTGGCATCCATCAGGGTGGGGTCGATGCCGATGCCTTTTAATTGTTTTTCGGGAGAGATCAAAACGAGCGCTTTGACATCTTGCCCTTGCTTTTTGCTGCCAATCGAAGGCCAACGCCAATCCCGCATGGCAAAATGCGACGCCAGCACGCCTCCTTCGCGGACTCCGATCATGACCAACGCGTTCAGATTCAAGTTGCCCGCATCGTTTTCGTGTTTCAAAAACTGTTTGGCTTCTTCGAGATCCGCCGACAGGATCGCATCAATGTCTCGCCGGTTCATTGTGGCGAGGTTGAATGTTTGTGTTTTTCCACGCCCGTCGATGTATTCGTTGCTGCCGCCGTGGCCACGGTAATCAGGCACTAGGACGGCGCACCCCGCATTGTGAAGGGCGGCGACAAGTTTGCCATACGGACTCGCTTGACCTTCCCACTCATGGACCAAGATCACGGGGATCGCTTCTTTGCCTTTGTCCGACGGCATGTAGAACGCGCGGAGTGCAATCCCATCACGCGTCTTGAGCGTGACCGTTCGCAGTTTCAGCTTGGGATCTTCCTTGGCTTTGCCTTTGCCTTGGCCCAACGCAACCGAGGCGACAGCGATGCTCATCGCGAACACGAGGAAGGTCACCACCATGCGTCGCGTTGAGTCATGCACCTGGTCCCGGCCAGTCGCTTGGCTTGATCGGGGGCGAAGATCCGAGGGATCGTTTGTGTAGGGAACGGCTACCGCGCTGCGCATGAAGGACTCCTGAACTTGTTTCCGGTCGGTTGAAAGCGATTCGCTATCGTAATCCACGCTCGTCTTGAAAAGGCTCTTTTCGAAGAACGAAAAGGGGGTAAACCCGCTCGTTGCCTCTCCGTAAAGGTTAAACTGCCTGCAGTCGCGGGTCAAACTTGCTGCGCAACCGCTCGCGGGTGATCTATACTCATGGTCAATCCCTGCGGAGGAAATTCTCCCCAGCGGATGGGCTCTCGCCCCCCGCTAAGAGCGGTCTCCCACCCTCCTTCTTCGATTAGCCACCCCATGATGATGTCACGTTACCTGTTTCGTACGGATGCCACTGCGATTGGGGTTACTAATCCGCCTCGAAATTTTTTGATGGCCCGAAAGTTCGTGATGGCGACAGCCGCTTGGATCGTGAGCGTGATTGCGATCTCGTCAACGCTCTATGCACAACGGGATCTTACCGATATTCCGCAGCCCGATCCGGTCGCTGAATCGGAAGTCATGCGAGTCGATGAATCCGCCGCCGTAAACCTGTACGCGGCCGATCCTCAGATTCGCAAGCCGATTCAGATGAATTTTGATGCTTCCGGAGCGTTATGGGTGGCGACCAGCGAGGTGTATCCTCAAGTCAAACCGGGGGAGTTCGCCGACGATAAGATTGTCGTGCTTCGCGACACCGACGGGGATGGCGAAATTGACCAATCCACCACGTTTGCCGATGGGTTATTGATTCCCACCGGGGTCGTGCCCGACGGTGAGCATGCCGCCTACGTGGCCGATAGCACCCAATTGTTGCACTTTGAGGATACCGATGGAGACGGGCGAGCGGACAAGCGGCGAGTGATCTTCAGCGGCTTTGGCACCGAGGACACGCACCATCTATTGCACACGTTGCGTTGGGGGCCGGATGGTTGTTTGTACTTCAACCAATCGATCTATATTCATAGCCACATCGACACCGCCTACGGAACACGCCATTTAGAAGGGGGGGGGATTTGGCGATATCGTCCCAGCACGGGGCGGTTGGAGGTGTTCTGCAAAGGGTTTATCAATCCTTGGGGGCACGTCTTTGACGAAAACGGAGAATCGTTGGTGACCGACGGAGCGTACTTCGACGGAATCAATTTTGCTTTCCCCGACGCGGTCTTTGTCACCTCTCCGGGAGCGACTCGATGGTTGAGCGGACTGAATCCCGGCAGCCCCAAGCATTGCGGGCTTGCCATCCTCTCGGGCACTCACGTCCCGTCTCAGTGGCACGGCAATTTGGTCACCAATGATTTCCGCAGCCATCGGGTGTGCCGGTTCGATGTGACCCCAAGTTTGAGCGGATTCCGCAGCCAGCAACAACCTGAAATCATCACCACTTCGCATGTGGCTTTCCGTCCCATCGATGTTCGGATGGGACCGGATGGAGCGATCTACGTTGCCGATTGGTACAACCCGATCATCCAGCATGGCGAAGTTGACTTTCGTGACGAACGCCGCGACCGCAAGCATGGGCGAATTTGGCGAGTTGCTTTCCCCGGGCGTCCCCTCGACCCGTGGCCTGAGTTTTCAAAGCAATCGACCGCGGCGCTTTGCGGTTTGCTCGAAGATCCTTCGCTCGATGTACGTCAATTCGCCCGAGAAGAGCTGTGGCGACGCGCCGCAAGCGATTCTAGCGGCGTGCTTGCCGCGATCCGAGCTTGGCGTGATTCCGACAGCGCAGGTCCAACCTTGGCCGGGCGCGCGTTGGAGGTTCTGTGGATGAACGAGGTCGTCTCCGAAGTGAATCTCGACGATGCAAAAATCGCGGTCCGGACGAATAGCGAATCCAAGTCTCGCGGGTTGGCAGCGGTGCTAAGAAGCGTTTGGCGTAGTCGCGAGAACGTGGCTGCCGACAGCGATGTGATGCGAGCGATCACCGAGATGGTGTTCGCGCAAGCCAATGCGACGGATCCGCGAACTCGGCTCGAAGTGGCTATCGTGGCCGGTCAGGCCGCGGGCAGTGCCGGTCAGGCGTTGGGCCGCGACGCGTTGAGTGCGGTCGTGAATGTTGCCGGTCAACCGATCGACAGCAATCTTGACTTTGCGATTTGGCAATCGCTGCGAGCCCTTGACGCGGTCGATCCGTCGACTTCGATCTTGCAGCAAATCGATTGGGATTCGAAGCAGAGTGAGTTGGCGACGGCGGTCTTGGCAATCGCTAACCCTCGGGCCGCCAAGGTCGGGCTCGAAATGCTGCAACGTGACGATATCAATCACGTCGCTGTCAACGAGTTGTTTCTCGCCGTGACCAAGGCGGGCGACTCGAATCAATTAGGGCAATTGTTGAACCTACTCACCCACAACCCGCCATCGTCGCTCTCGCATGAATGGATGAGGGCGTTGTTGGAGCGAACCAAGGCAGACGCCACGGTGCCGGTCGATGCGAACCAAGCGATTGCCAAGGCCGTTGCCGATGTAGAGACGTTCGCAAGTAACCCGGATTGGTGCACGGTGGTGTGCCAAGCGGTTTCGTTGTGGAAATTAAGTGACGCCGAGACGGCGCTGCTCGAGGCACTTCCAAAAACAACCGCCGAAACCCGCACTGCATTGATTCAAGCGATCGGCTCCTTTGCTTCGGACAAGGCAAAGCAGACAATTGATGAGTTGCTCCGGGCGGACGATATGGAAACTCGCGTTGCGGCTACGCGGGCGATTGCGGCTCATCGCCCCCAGGCATCCTTTTCCGCCGTGATCGAGCTGGTGAAGCGTTCCGAAACGAGGGAGCAAGGGGCCTCGATCGTAGCCGAATTAGCAAAACGCAAGGGGCTTCCCGAGGCCTTGGCGGTCGAGCTTGGAAAGCATTCGCTCGATGCGGATGCGGCGAGTCAACTATTGCGTCATCTCCGCAGTCGCGGCGGCCACACGGGGTTAGAAGAGGCAATCCGCCGTTCAGGAAAGCTGGAGGATCTCGCCTGGAAGTTGACTCCCGAGTTTTCCGCGGAGACCTTGGCGCTGGCCAAACAGGGCTCGCCCAGCAATGGTGAACGAATCTATCGCCGTGAAAAATTGCAGTGCATTGAGTGTCATGCGATCGGCACGGCGGGCGGATTGGTCGGCCCTAATTTGATCAGCATCGGTGGCAGTTCCCAGCCTGATTACATTCTGGAATCGCTGATCGCGCCCAATGCAAAACTCAAAGAAGGCTACACCACGACTCAATTCTTGACCGATGACGGCCGGGTGATCAGCGGGATTGTGCTAACCAAAAATGACAAGGCCGTCCAAGTACGATTGGCCGATGGGACCGTCACCTCGATTGTCGTCGATTCGATCGAAGAGGAGTCGCCGGGCAAATCGTTGATGCCCGAGGGACTACTCGATAATTTGACTCAAGGCGAGTTGGCCGATCTGGTGGCGTTTCTTTCTGTGCTGGGCCGGTCAGCGGAGTTCACTGTTTCGACACAGCCGATTTTGCGAAACGTCGAAACGTTGATTTATAGCGACGAAGCCAATCACAAAATTAATCGAACCAGTACCGATGCGGTCGCCAGCGGCGATGCGGTGATGAAATGGCGTCCTTTGACATCGCATGTCGATGGAACGTTTTGGGTCGACGAGATGGATGCCTTCAAGCAGCATCAAAACACCCCGTCGACGTCGTTTGTTCGCTTCCAAGTCAACGTGCTCTCCGACGGTGCGATGAAAATCGAGCTTCCGGGTGAAGCGATGAAGGCTTGGCTTGATGGCAAACCGACTCCTGTCGCGGCGCTCCGCACGGCGAAGTTAACCCAGGGAACGCACACGATCGTGTTGTCGATCGACCGGACGTTGCAAACGGCCCCCTTTACCATTGCGTTGTCCGAAAATGTGGGTGCGGTGCAGGCTCCATAGCGGGACGCTTGGCCCAGTTGTTGGATTGGCGATCGTTGTCGCGAGGGCTGCATCGGTTGAAATCGTCGATTCGGTTCGCTGCGGCGGCGTGTTGCCGGAGTGGGAAGGCAACTTTTTGTGCTTTCTAGGTGAACCTTGGGGAAATTGAATGCGTAGCGGAGTTGAGAACTTTTCTCAGGCCGTTATATTCCCGGTTTGAAACCTCCCTCCTAGAAGGACTTACCCAAGAACTGCCGCATGACGATTCAAAACGAATCCCGCCGGCCCATGATCGAAGCGATCGGGCTCAGTAAGTTTTATGGTCCTTTTGCCGCAGCTCGCGACGTCACCTTTTCAGTGGGTGAAGGTGAGTTGGTGGCGTTTTTGGGCCCTAATGGTGCGGGAAAAAGCACAACGATGAAGATGTTGACCGGGTATATCGCCGCCAGCGAGGGCGAAGCTCGGATCGCAGGTCACAATATGATGGAAGACCGTATCGAAGGGAGTCGCCGGCTCGGCTACTTGCCTGAGAACGGGCCGCTGTATCCTGAAATGACCCCCTTTGCGATGCTTAGTTTTTTCGCCGAGGCACGCGGCATGACGGCGGCTCGCAAGAAAGATCGCATCGAAGCGGTCGTCGACATCTGTGACCTTTCCAGCGTGATTTACAAACCCACCAGCAAGTTGTCCAAAGGGTTCAAGCAGCGTGTGGGGATGAGCCAAGCCCTGCTGCACGAGCCTGACGTTTTGATTCTCGACGAGCCGACGGCTGGCTTGGATCCAAACCAAATTCGCGGCGTGCGCGCGACGATGAAGAAGTTGAGCGAAACGAAGACGATTCTGCTCAGCACGCACATTTTGCAAGAAGTCGAAGCGATGGCTGACCGCGTTGTGATGATCAACGAAGGGCGGCTGGTCTACGACGGTGACGTCGAGGGGCTTCGCAAACGTGGCGATAACGACCTCGATGAAGCGTTCTACTCGTTGACCCAGGACGCGACGGCCCAGGACGCGACGGCCTCGTGAGGCGGGCTCTTCGCTTTTGACCTCCTTTCCACAAAATGAGAGGGGCCTGGAGATGAGAGGGCGGCGAGTCGAAGGGGTGATTTCCTGGTGCTCGATCGAGGCGTTTGTGCCGCTTTGTGGCGGTGTGCCCGGTGATTGGGGTGCCCGGAATTGGGGTGGCTAAGAACGGTGCCCCACCTCGCTGCGAGCGGGGGAATTTTCAGGCGTGAGCCTGTGATGAGTGCGTTCCAAGGCTTCGGCTTGGGAACGAGTTAGTCCTGAAGTGAAACGCTTCGACAAGTTTTCATTCAAACCAACAATAAAACAGATAACATGACGCTCAATAACGTCGCATTTGCGCTGCTGAACCTGTTCGTCTTGGACGTGATCCTGCTGCTTGTATTGCTGGCGATCGTCGGAGTGCTGGCGGGAACAAAGCGAGTTGCCTACGCCGTGCTGAAGAGGAACTTTGTCGGCTACTTTGGAAATCCGACCGGTTACGTCTTCCTTTGTATTTTCGTTTTCCTCACCTCCGTTGCTGCGTTTTGGCCGTACGAGTTCTTTAACCAGAACTTGGCCACGCTCGACCAGCTGAATTACTGGTTCCCGTTGATCATGCTGGTCTTTATCCCAGCGATCACGATGAGTATTTGGGCGGAGGAAAAACGCCAAGGAACGGACGAGCTTCTGCTGACGTTGCCCGCCGATGACTTTGACATCGTGATTGGCAAGTACATGGCCGCTGCGTCCATTTTCACCGCGTCGCTGTTGTTCAGCCAATTGAGCACGTTTGTGACGTTGGCCGTGTTGACCGAAGGGACGCTCGATACCGGGCTGATCTTCACCACCTATCTCGGTTATTGGTTCGTCGGTTTGGCGATGATTGCGATCGGCATGATTGCTTCATTCTTGACCGGCAACTTGACGGTGGGGTTTATCCTCGGAGCATTGTTCAATGCCCCGTTGGCCTTTGCCTCGCTGGCCGATTCGATCAGCCCCAATAAGCAAATCGCGGAATGGTTGTCCAGCAGCGGGATCGCACGCCCCTTTGACGATTTCGGTCGCGGTGTGATTAGCCTTTCGGCGGTCGCGTACTTTGCCCTCGTCGCCATGGTTGCCTTGTATGCGACGATGGTCTTGATTGGCCGTCGTCACTGGACCGGCGGCAAAGACGGTAACACGATGGCATGGCACTACATCGCCCGTGTGCTGGCCTTGATCGTCATGACCACCGGCGCGGTGACGTTGTTCCGGAACTGGGATTACCGCAAAGACTTGACCGAAGGTAAGGTTAGTTCGCTGGCCGGTGCAACCAAAACTTTGATCCAACAACTCGACACCGATCGACCGATCGTGATCGACGCGTTCATCAGTTCGGATATCCCTGAGATTTACGCGCGAACTCGCTATGAGTTAGTGAACTTGTTGAAAGAGTTCCGCAGCGAAGCGGCCAAGCGAAACCGTACGATCGAAGTCAATTTGTACGACAATATCGAGTTGTTTAGCGAAGACGCGGCACTCGCATCCGAGCGATTTGGCATCGAGCCGGTCACGCGAATGGTGCGAGAAAAGGGCTCCTTCCAGCAGAAACAATTGATTCTCGGGGCCGCATTCCGATCTGGTCTCGAAAAAGTCACCGTGCCCATTTTTGAGTACGGGATCCCGGTCGAATACGAATTGGTTCGCTCCATCAATACGGTTGCCGAGGGGACTCGCAAGCGAATTGGAATCGTCTCGACCGATGCCCGGTTGATGGGCGGGATGGTGATGCAAGGGATGTCGCCAACGCAAGTGCCTCGTCACCCGTTGATCGAAGAGCTCGCCAAGCAATACGACGTTGAAGAGGTCGATTTGGGGGCTCCCGTCACGACGGGGATGTTTGACGCGATGATCGCGGTTCAGCCTTCGACATTGCCACCGGATCAATTCACTCGTTTCGTCGACGCAATCAAAGTGGGCGTCCCCGTGGCGGTTTTCGAAGATCCGATGCCGGTCTTCAATCAAACGATCACGCCGACCGGAATGCCCAAGCAAGCGGCGGGCGGCATGTTTGGCGGCGGCGGGCCGACGCCCAAGGGGAACATCCACGAATTGTGGGATGCGCTTGAGATTGAGTCTCCGGGAACCCCTGGAATGCAAGGTTTGTATTCGTCCGATTTGGTTTGGCAACAATTCAATCCCTACCCCAACCTCGAGCGGAACATCAACGAGTTGTGGGTCTTTGTGGACGAGAATGCACCCGAAGTCGAAGAGGGTGAGGCGCTGAGCGAAAAGAGTGAGATCACTTCCAAGCTACGCCAAGTGTTGTGCTTGTACGCCGCCGCAATTCGAGCCAAAGATAACAGCAGCCTGCAGCACACCAAGTTGATGTCCACCGGAGGACGCAGCGGGTTGCTTCCGTTCAGCAAGGTGCAACAAATTTTGCAAGGCACGTCCACCGTGGCACGCGAAATTGAGAGCGTAAGCCCTGGGCTTTCGGTCGCCATGGCCATCGAAGGTGCTGCCGCGACGTCCGAAACCAAATCGAGCGACGAGGGCTCCGAAAAAGAGGGCGCCGAACCAGATGCGGAGAAAACCGATTCACCGCCAGCAGCCCAAGGAATCAAGGCGGTCTACGTTGCCGATACGGACATCATGTCCCCCGTTTTCTTGCAAATCCGAGCTGACCCCAAGCAGGCGGCCGATATGCGTTTTCAGTTCCAAAACGTCACGTTCATTTTGAACTCGATCGATTGGCTTACCGGTGAAACGGCCTTTATCGAAGTCCGCAAGCATGAACCGATGTTCGCAAGTTTGCGAATGATCGATTCGGTCAAAGAGGTTGCCAGCAGCAATGTCAGCCTTCGCAGCAAGGAGTTCCAAACCGAGTACGACGAGACGGTTCGTGAAGCGCAGGAAAAAATGGACACGGAGTTGAAATCGCTTCGTGAAGAGCTAGAAAAATTGCAGAGGGAAAGCGCCAACGGACGCGTTCCTCCCGATAAGTTGCAAGCCAAGGTGCAAGCTTTCCAAACGCTTCAAGAACGCGAGCAAACCCGCTTGGAAGTGAAGATTGCTAAGTCCGAGCGTGATCGCGAACAAAAAATCGGCGACATTCAACGTGAAGCCGACCAGAAAGTGACCCGGATTCAAAACCAGGTCAAAGCTGCAGCCGTGGTGCTGCCATGCATTCCGCCATTGATCATCGGTGTGATTGTATTCGCCTCCCGGCGATTGCGTGAACGAGAAAATATCAGCAAAAGCCGTTTGAAATAGTGAGATAGATTCGTGAACGAAGGTACCAAGACAGGAATTTTCTGGGGCGTTGCGGTTGCAACGCTCGGCGTTGCCACGCTCGTGGCTTGGCCAGCAACCCGCGAAGACGAAACCGGCGGATTCATCGGGAAACCGCTGTTCGAGGAGTTTAAAGATCCGTTGGTTGCGGCCAGTCTAAAGATCGTGACGTATGACGAAGTCGACGCAACGCTGCAATCGTTTGAAGTTCGCCGCGACCCCGAATCGGGCCAGTGGACGATCCCGTCGCGCAAGGGACCTTCGAATAAAGGTTACCCCGCCGACGCGGTTGACCACATGAAGGAGGCTGCGAACTCGCTAGTCGATTTGAAGGTTCTCGATATCCAAAGCGAAAACCCCGAGGATCACGAGGGACTCGGGGTGGCCGAACCGAAGCTCGAAGCGCTGAAGCCGGGCGATGAAGGCGTCGGTCGTTTGATCACGCTGCGGGATGATTCCCAGAAGACACTCGCTTCGCTCATCATTGGACAACGGCTGAAGGACGATCCCACAAAGGTCTACGTCCGCAAACCAGGTCAAGATCCGGTCTATGTCGTCAAGCTAGACGACACTCCGCTGACGACCCGTTTTCAAGATTGGATCGAAGAGGATCTGCTGAAATTGAGCAGCATCGATATCGATTCCATGGAGATCAAAGATTACAGCGCAAGTCTCGGCGGGAATGGCATTTCGCTGCAACGCAATTATGCCGCCACCGTCGTGATGGATGGTTCGCAGTGGAAACTTGACAAGTTGTTGAAGTACTCCGAAAAAAATCCACTCGCCGAACCGACGCCGATCGCGGTCAAGGATGGCGAGGAGCTCAACGCGACCAAGTTGAACGACATGAAAAATGCACTCGATGATCTAAAGATCGTCGACGTGGTGCGTAAACCTGCTGGTATCAGCGAAAATCTTCGTGCGGACAAGGATCTTGTCTCGGATCAAGAAGCACTCGAGTCGCTTGCTCGCCGAGGATTCTATCCTTTGCAAACATCCGACGGCGGTGAATACGAGATGATCTCTGCCAATGGAGAATTGACCGTCTCGCTCACCAACGGGGTGCAGTACCTTTTAAGGTTCGGGAATGTTTCGGGACTAACCGATGAAGCCGACCAAGAGCCAAGCGAGGGTGACGAAAAGCCGTCCGCAGGAGGTGTCAATCGTTACTTGTTGGTCACCACGCAAGTCGACGAAGCGAAGTTCCCGGCGCCAAAATTGCGAGAAATTCCCAAGACGCTTGAAGAACTCGAAGCCATGCTTGCGAAGCCTGAAGCCGATGCGGCCGCAGAGCCGCCGGTAGGCGAGGTCAAGTCAAACGATGCTCCTGCGGCGGAAGCGGAGATGAAACCGGGCGACGCCAAGTCGGAATCGGCTGAGGAATCGGCAACGCCAGCGGAAGAACCGTCCAAAACCGAAGACGCAAAGGCTGCGGACGCTAAACCCGAAGACGCCAAACCCGAAGAGCCCGCTGCGAAAGAAAAAGCTAGCGAGCCGGACGCAGAAGCCGCTGACAAAGAAACGGCTGACACCGAGAGCGAAACGCCAGCCGAGTCGGGCGAAAGTGAGCTCGAAGGCTCGGGCGAAGCCAGCGGCCAAGGCGAGGCTGAAGAAGAGGTACAAGACGACACCGCCGCGGAAAAGGATGCCGAAGCTGAAACGCCAGCCGAGCCGAAGGCCGACACCGAAGCGGCGATGGAAAAGCCCAGCGATGCTAAGTCTGGCGATGCTTCTGGCGATGCCAGCGATGCGAAGCCCGCTGCCGATGCAAAGGATTCGCCAAAGCAAGAGGAGCTAAGCGAAGAAGAGAAGCTGGAGCGATTGGCTTCCGAGCAAGAGAAGATCACCAAAGAGAACCAGCGAATGTTGGACGAGCGGAAAGACAAACTTGAAGTGGCACGTCGTCGCGTTCGAGATTTGAATGCTCGCTTTGCAGACTGGTACTACGTGATTCCCGAAGAGACGTATCGTAAGTTGCGTCTCAGCCGTGAGGAATTGTTCGCGAGCGAAGAGGCACCCGCAAATCCTAACGCAGGATTCCCTGGGGGACCCGGTGCAATGCCACAGTTCAACTTCGGCCCTCCCGGCCAATAAGCTCAGGTTGATTTAGTCGCTTCGGCCGGCCCGCGGAATCGCGGCCGGCCCCGCGCCGCTACAAATAACACTGAATATTTCATAACCCGAAGCGTTAGCGTGGGGACTCATCATGGAGTCCCTCGCTAACGCTTCGGGTTATGATTTTTGATTGCGCACATCACTCAAAAACCGTAACGCCCGATGGGTTAGCGGTTAAGCCCTTTTTGGCGGTTTCGGTTTTGGCGGCGAAGTCAACGGTTCACTCACCGAGGCTGCGCACTTGTCGTTGGTGTTCGTACAACACGATCCCCGCGGTCGTGGCGAGGTTCAAGCTACGCACCTTCCCAGTGGTGGGGATGCGAAGGGCGCGAGGATCATCGCGGTCCAAGATTGAGTCGGGCAAACCGGACGATTCGCTACCGAAGACGAAAACGTCGTCCGCTTGGAATGTGGCGTCCCAGATGGTTTTCGTCGCGAATCGCGAAAAGAAGAAAAAACGACGAGGGGACAATTTTTCGAGCAGCTCGTTCCAATCGATGACTTCTTCGATCATCAAGTGTTTCCAGTAATCTAAGCCGGCTCGGCGAACGTGTTTTTCATCCAATTGGAAGCCTGCGGGACGGACAATCCAGAGTTTCGCTCCCACGGCGACGCAAGTTCGTCCAATGTTTCCGGTGTTCCCCGGAATCTCGGGCTGGTAGAGTACGACATGCGACGACGGTAAAGTCGCTATACTTTCGCTTTTCCCATGACGCGGCTCCTGCTTTTCTTGATTCTGTTTCATGCCGATCCAAGTTACCTGTCCAAAGTGTTTTAAGCGATTCCAAGTCAGCGATAAATTCGCTGGTAAAAAGGGGCCCTGTCCCGCTTGCAAGAATACCATATCGGTCCCGGAGGAATCCGAGGAAGTGGTCATTCACGTGCCCGACGACGGCGCGCCGAAGGATCGCACGGGGCAAAGTATTCTCAAACCGATCAAGCGGACCGAAACCGATGTCACTCGCAAGGGATTGATACTCACGATCTCGGCGATCGTGGGCGTGTTTGCGATCGCGATTGGCTTTCGCTTCATGGAGGTCGCCGAGGGGGCGCGGATGATAGCGAACATGATTGGCTTGATCGCCATTGCACCGCCCTTGGTTCGCGCGGGCTATTCCTTTGTTTATGACCAAGAACTCGAACCCTTTACGGGAATCGAACTACGAAATCGGGTCTGGTTATGCTCAGCCCTGTTTGCCTCGCTTTGGATCATCTATGCCTTTGTCCCCACCTATGTTTTCGAACTCGATCGCGCGGCCGAGATGGATTACATGACCTTCGGGATCATTCTCTGTGTGATGCTAGGGATCGGCACGTTTATCTCCATGATGACGTTCGAGGTCGAAGGGCTCGGGGGGCTGACTCATGCGGGATTGTACCTGCTAACGACCGTGTTGTTGGCCATTGTTAGCGGCGTCACGCTCGCCGGAGCGGAGACTCGCGACGACATTCGGCGATCCTCGGTTATGGCTATCGAAGTCAGTGTGTCCGAAGTCAACGCGGTCGATCCGACACGATGATTCCCGAAGTCATTCAATTGAACCAAGCATCGACATTGGTTCGCATTCCTCCGGCCGACGGTGTTCCGATCTCGCCCCGCGTGCGGCGAATCATCGATTCGGCGCCGCTGCGCCGACTCGCTTCGATTAGCCAACTCGGCATGGTCGCGTTGGTCTACCCCGGTGCCACCCATTCTCGATTTGAACATTCCCTTGGCGTCTATCTGAACTCGCTGCGGTTGCTCGCACGGTTCACCGGCGATGCGTCGCTTGATCCTCCACTGGACGCACGCAGCGCCGATGCGTTCGTCCTCGCGGCGCTGTTGCATGATGTTGGGCATTGGCCCTTTTGTCATCCGATCGAGGATATGAAGCTGAAGGGGTTTCGCGCTCATGAATCGCGAGTCTCGGACTGGATCGACCATTCCGAGCTTCGTCGTTGTATCGAAGAGGATTGGTCCTGCGAGGTGCAAGATGTCATCGATTTGCTCGAGCCTAAGAAGGGCGACTCCAATTCGAACGAACCCGGCGATGGCGAGATTAAAGCTGCGTCCTCGACCGGGACGACACAAGACTTCTTGCGCAGTTGTCTCAGTGGCCCGATCGACATCGACAAACTCGATTATCTGCAGCGTGACAGCCTGCATTCGGGAGTACCCTACGGTCGCAATTTTGACGTCGGGCGATTGATCGATTCGATGTGCGTCCATCCCAGCAAAGGGATCTTGGCGATTGGAGAAAAGGGGCGCACCGCGGCGGAGATGATGGTCTTTGCACGCTATGTGATGTTCAGCGAAGTGTATTGGCACCACGCGGTTCGAGCGGCGACCGCGATGCTGCAACGCGCCGTGTTCCTGTTGCGGGATCAACTCGATCTTGAATCTGCGATCAAGTTAGATGATGCCCAGTGGATTTCTCGACTGATGCAGATCAGCCATTCGCATGATGAAACCAAACCCTTGGTGAGTGGTTTGTTTGGTCCCCAGCGACGACTCTACAAGCGGGTGGCCGAATTTAATGCGGTCGATGCGATCGGGGGCGAGAGAGTCGAAGTCCATCGTCAAATCGCTCGCCGACCGTATTGGTGGTTGGTTGCGGCCAGCGAGAGGCTTGCGGATCACTTGACCGAGGTGGTGGGAGAGCCAATTCGCCCTACGGATGTTTTGATTGATGCGCCTCCGGTTAAGCTCGAAGTCGATATCAATGTCGATGTCGTGCTGCGAGATCGAAGTCTGCCCCCTCAAGCGGGCGATGTAAAAGGTGGTGTTCCCCCCACATGTGTGGAGCTGGCTAACGTATCCCCCGTAGCGAGGGCCTTGGCTCGGCAGCAGTTTGATGATCAAGTCAAGCGAGTACGGGTTTTCGTGCATCCCCAAAAACGCGACATTATGACCCAAGCGATTCCCAGCAGTCGTGATTGGTCCACAATCCTGCTTGAAGTGATTCACCGCATCGATAACGAGGTAGTTTAGTAGATATGAGCAATCCTGTATCGCAGTCGTCCAACACGTCATCGCCGCAAGTGATTGTTTGTGCGGATGAAGCATCGGCTTCACGAAAGGTGGCCGATATGATTGTCGCCGCGGTCAACGCAAAACCATCGGTCGTGCTTGGGTTGGCCACCGGTGGGACTCCGGTCAAGACCTACGCGAACATCGTTGAAGACTTTCGAGCCGGCAAGGTGGACTTTCGCAACGTAACATCGTTCAATCTGGATGAGTACATTGGGCTAAGTGGGACTCATCCACAGAGTTTTCGGCACTTCATGGAATTGCAACTCTTCAATCACATCAACATTGACCCCAGCAAAACCTTCGTACCCGAAGGCTGTGGTGACGACCCGGCAGCGCACGCAGCCGAGTTTGAAAAGCGAATTGCCGATGCGGGGGGGATTGATCTGCAACTATTGGGCATTGGACACAACGGACACATTGCCTTTAACGAGCCCGGTTCGTCCGCGGATTCGCGGACTCGCGTCGTGGGATTGACGCAGTCGACGATCGAGAAGAACGCGAGATTCTTTGATTCCGAAGACGAGGTTCCCAAGACGGCGATCACGATGGGGATCGGTACGATTCTCGAAGCAAAGCAGATCGTGTTGCTTGCGACCGGCACAGGCAAAGCCGAAGCGATCCGGCTTTCATTGCAAGCGTCGCCGAGTGACGACGTGCCCGCTTCTTGGCTCGCCAAACATCCCCAAGTGACCTTCGTCCTCGACGAAGCGGCTGCCAGCGAATTGGCCTAAGCCTTTTGGAAAATGACGTGGGATTCAATCCGTAGCTGCGTTCGCAAGAACGCGGTGCGACGGGAAAGAGGTGGGCGATCGTAAACTCAGGGTTGCGGCTTACTCGCTGACGCACTCTCGCTTTCCGCAGGTGGCGTTTCGCTTACCTACGGCAAATTTCCTCAATCCCTATCGCGATAGGATCGAAAACCATTCGTCATGACATGTGATGGAAAAAAGCGTGCTGACGCATCGAACCATCAAGAAAACGCAGCTTCAACACTCACGCGGTGGGGGCGCGGACGGTTCGTGATGGGCGAGTTCGACCGATTCTTGGATCGCGTCGATCATGTGTTGGGTGTCCAGGGCTTGTTGGTGAAATGGATCGAGCGGTTCGTCACCAATGAAGCGGGCAATCATGCGTCGTTCTTGGTTGCCTTCGAAGGTCAGTTGCTCGACGGCTCCCGCGGCGTCGTGGATCCAACAGCGCGCCGGCCGGTCGTGCCAAGGACGTGTAAAGTCGTCGCAGACCAGTGATGCGTCACTGCCGGCGACCTCGAACCACTTTCGTGTCGACGTGTCGTAGCCACACGATAGCGTCGCGGTAACGTCATCGTCGAACCAGAGCATCGCTGTGATCCGTTGTGCGACCCCTTGGCGTACGATGCGTCCGGCAACCATCCGGTTGGGTAATGATCCCGCTACGAATCGTGCCAGCGAGCAAACGTACCAACCGAGATCCAGCAAGCAGCCGCCACCGAGTTCAGGGTCAAGGCGATGTTCTCCGGATTGAAACGGGTGAAAGAATGACACAGCCGCCGTGATGTGGCCAAGCTTGCCGAATCGTCCTTCCTGCAGCCAGCCGCGGAACGCATCGGTACGTTCGTGATGCAGCCACGCGGTGGCGTCGAGCAACCGCACCGAGTTCGCCTTGCACGCCGCGTGTACCGCGAGCGATTGGGACGTCGCTACGGTTAGCGGTTTTTCGCAAAGCACATGCTTGCCCGCTTGAGCCGCTGCGATGGCCCATTCGGCGTGCATTGACGGGGGCAATGCGATATAGACCGCGTCGACATCGTCGCGAACCAACAACGACTCGTAGCCTTCGACCGCGGCGGCGATTCCGTATTGGTCGGCGTACCATTGGGCCCGCTGGCTCGTGCGGCTGGCAATCGCGGAGACTTCAGCGCCATCGGTCGATTGAATGTCCGCGACCAATCGCCGGGTGATTCGTCCGGTGCCGATGACTCCAAAGCGTGTGATAGATCCTTCACCACTCATGAACGCGATACTCTCGTTGTAGGGAATTGGGGTTGTGGAAACCTTACGACAATTGTCGTAGTTTCGTGTAGGCCACGATCAGTCGATTCGCGGCCTGTTCTATTTCTTCATCGGTATTGAACCGCCCAATTCCAAAGCGAACGCTGCAGCGGGCGGCGGATTCGCTGAGGCCCAGCGCGGTCAAAACATGGCTGGGGGCTGCATCGGCGCTGCTGCACGCTGAGCCGCTACTAAAGGCCAACTCGGGCGTTGCGGACATCCACGCGGCGCCTTCGATTGCGTCAAGTTGAAAATTTAAATTCCCAGCTAAACGGGATGACTGCGTGAGCGGGGGCCCGTTGAGCACGATTCCTTCGATACCGCGACAGAGCAGGTCAAACAGTTTATTACGCAATTGGGCGATGCGAGCGGTTTCGCTTTCCATTTCATCGACGCAAAGCGTCAATGCGGTTGCCATGGCGACAATCCCTGCGGGATTCAGAGTGCCACTGCGCAGCCCGTGTTGTTGTCCTCCGCCGACGATTTGAGGTTTTAGCCGGACTCGACGATTGCCATTGCCGGCGAGCAAAAAACCGATTCCCTTGGGACCGTAAAACTTGTGAGCCGTGGCGCTCACCAAATCAACATCCGCATCCCCAATGTCCACGGGGATGCGTCCGACCGCTTGAGTCGCATCACTGTGCAATAACGCGCCACGCGAGTGGCAAAGTTGAGCAATGGATTTCATCGGAGCAATCGAGCCGATCTCGTTATTCGCCCACATCACCGAAACGAGTGCCGTGTCCGGCTCAATCGCAGCGGCGAGTCGGTCCAAATCGACGAGTCCAGATGAGTCGTTGCCATTGGCGACCACGGGAACGCGTGTGACTCGGATTCCTTCTCGCTCCAGGTCGTCGGCGACGTCAAGCACGGCATGATGCTCGGACGCGACGGTGACGAAATGTCGCTTTTTCTGGCGTGGATGCAAACAAACACCCCGAATTGCCAAATTATTGCTTTCGGTCGCACCGCTGGTAAACAGCACCGCTTCGGCAGGGGCATTTAGCGCCGAAGCGATCGCGCCGGCCGATCGCTGGACGCCTTCCGCAGCGGTATGCCCCGCGTCGTGCGACACGCTGCTGGGATTCCCATAATCCTCTGACAACCAAGGCAGCATCGCTTGTACGACCCGTGGATCGCAGCGGGTCGTCGCGTGATTGTCCAGGTAAATCATTCGAAGCATTCCAGGAAATGTAGCTCGTTTGTACGAGGCCGTATTGTAGCCCAAGATGACAAATTGCAGACGGGGCGGCGCCGAGTGCGGGGAAACAGCTAAAACCGATGAAAACCATCGTCCAAAACTTTCCAGCAATTCCCTGCGTCGGTATCATGCAGTGGCAAAGCGTGGCGTACAATTTGCTGCTGGCTCGCTGCTGTCCCTCCCCCTCGCCGATTCTCTCCGAAGGAGTTTTCTGATGCCGCTATTCGAGGTTGAAACCAACTCTCATATCATCATCACCTGGGCCGAAGATGAACAGGCGGCTCGTGCCGTGGTTGCCGATGCATACCCCTATGACGAGATCGCTCGGTTGACCAAACGCCCTCGTGACACCTGGGTGATTAGCAAGGGGGCTCTGGGGCTAACCTCCCCGTCGCTGGACCCCTGCTTGGTGGCTCGCGAATGCTTGAGTCGTTCCTCCGGTGACAAGGTGAATGCGATTCGCTTGTATCGCATGGAAACGGGCAGTGACCTCGAACATGCGCGCAAAGCGATCGAGTCGAATATGGTGATGGGCTGGTAGATCGCCGCGATTGTTTCGATTCCCACTCTTCATGCTCGTGTCCTCATCTTGAAGTCGCGAGTTTTTCCTAACCCGCAGCGTCCGCGAGTGAAAATCGATTTTGATTCGGTCCCTCGCTGACGCTTCGGGTTAGGATCTGCTGGAAAAAAAACTGTTATCGACCAGAATCAACATGCCTCGTTTTTCATTTCTGTTCGCCTTGCTCTGTAGCGTCCTGATCGTGGGCTGCGATGGCTGTCGCTGGACGCCCACTGCGGAGGAAGAGGCGGAGGAAAAAAAAGCGTTGCCTGACTTCACTTCCCTTTCGGCTCAACCCTTTCCCGCCGATCGCAATCCCAGTGGAAGTGGGATCAAACCGGGACATTGGTTTTCCGCGGCTCAAGTGCTTAAGAGCAACCGTGACGACACGCGAGGGCAACTCGAGAGCCGGGTGCTATTGGGCGAAGGGGCCAAGCCGGACTCGCAACCCGACGCAGACTCGCTCGTAAACGTTCGCCCGATTGTGCTTCCCAAGGGACAACAGCGACGCTTTGATTACCGTAACTTGGCACCCGGATCGAGCCGGGAACGCGGCAATTTCTTTCTCTCAAGCCAATTGTTCTCCGGGACAAGCCTCGTGCATGACACCGGGGCGGAACGGATTGCGATGCTGCGTCCCGAAGAGTACTTCTTCATCATCTTGACCAATCGCCCTCAGCGATTCGCGAAATTGCTCAGCTCGGATTGGAGGCGACCGTTCCGATCCGATTCTGAGTTTGCCTCGAAGTCGGCGAATTACCGATTTGTGATTCCGAACACCGACCAAGTGTTGCCGGTTGCAGAATCGATGCTGGATTGGACAAGCACGGCGGTCGTGCTTTGGGACGATGTTTCGCCCGATACGCTCACTCCGGGGCAATCACGGGCGATGCAGGATTGGATTCATTTCGGGGGACGCTTGATTGTTAACGGTGCCGATGCAGCCGATTCGATTGCCGCTTCGCCGTTGGCTGGATTGTTACCATTGAATCCACGCGGGAATATTGAACTCGATTCCGAAGCCGCCACGCAGCTCTTGACCCATTGGTCGGTTGAAACGGATCGATCCAGCGAGGGGCAAGTGGCACGGGTCAAAAGCGATTCGGGGCGGATTGCGGTCGATGGGATCGTTGCCTCCGATGCAATCGATGTTCCAGGCACGGGGCATTTGATGCTCAATCGCAGCGTCGGGCGTGGCCGAGTCATGCAGTCGCGATTTGATCTGGTCAGCGATTGGATGACGAACTGGGATTCGTATGACAGTTTTTTTAATGCGGTCATATTGGAACGACCGGCACGCCGCTTTGTTGAGTTTGATCAAGGCATGATGCTGAAGCAGCAATACGTCGTATCGAATCGTTACGATGCGGATCCGACGATGAATAGCACATTTCGCATTGCCGCGCGCGATGCTCGGCTTAGGCTACCCGCGGCCGACCCGCCGCAGAAGCAGATTGCATCGCCGCCCGCGTCGCTCGAAGCCTCCAACGACGTTTCAGCCCCGAAGTCCAATGCCGATTCTATCGTCCCAGCATCAATGCCTGATCGCTACACTCGGGTAGACCCCATTGCGGGGACAAGTGGATGGAGCCATCAAAGTGACGCGATCCAATTGACCCAGGAAATTCTACGCAATGAATCGGGGATTGAGATTCCGTCTTCCTCGTTGGTCATGCGCTCGCTGGGGATTTATTTGCTTGTGCTTGTGCCGCTGAACTACTTGGTTTTTCTGTTGCTTGGAAAGCTAGAATATGCATGGTTGGCCGTCCCCTTGATTGCCGTCCTCGGCGCCGCTTGGGTCGCTCGATCGGCACAACTCGATATTGGTTTTGCGCGGAGCCAAACCGAAATCGCAATTCTCGAAACTCAGCCTGAGTATGATCGCGCGCATCTATCGCGAGTGATCGCTATCTACAATTCGTTATCCAGTACGTACGATTTGCAATTCGCTACCCACGACGCGGTCGCGAACTCGCTCGCCCAATCGACCCCGTCGCGTACTTCATCGTCGTTGCGTTTCAATACGGATTTCGACGAAGGCCCGAGGCTCGCTGGTGTCGCAGTGGGAAGCAACGAAACGCAAATGGTTCGCGCCGAGCAGCTCGTCGACGTCGGCGGGGGCATCACGCTCAAGGGAGAGGAACTTGTCAACGGGACCGACTATGAGCTGCTTGATTCGTTTGTCGTCAAGAAAATCGGCAGCGATCAAACTCGCGTCGCCATCGTAGGACGCTGCGAGTCGGGAGCAAGGATCAAGCTGCGTTTTCAAGAGCCTTCGCCCTCATGGGGGCCAACGGAATTACCACTGCAAGTCTCTACCTTGATGCGTGCGTTGCTCGACGAAAATTCAGTTCCGGACGATTCGGTGCGATTGGTCGGACGGATCGAGCAATCGCTTCCGGGAATGACAGTTTCGCCTGTCGCGAACCAACGCAACGCACAAACGATCGTGCTCGCAAATCTGAGTCATCCGGCTGCCTCGCCCGCACAGAAGGACGTCAATTTAATTAGCGACTTTCGCCCTTCGTTGCCTGGAGCCAGCGGCGGCGAGGATCCGAGCGAGAGCGAAGACGCACTTTAAGCAGAGTGGGGCCTCCCACGCATGTTGACGAGGCATCGACGGAGCGATGGGAAAAGCCCACCGCTAATACCAGCCAGCCCCGAAGGGGAACAGGAAACTTCATGATCACGCTCAATGGATTCGGAAAAGACTACGGCGATTTCATGGCCGTCGAAAGCATCGACTTGCATATCGGTGCTGGCGAAACGTTCGGTTTTATTGGTCCCAATGGCGCCGGGAAAAGTACCACCATTCGCTTTCTGGCAACGTTGCTGCGCGCCAGCCGGGGTAGCGGTTCGGTGGCGGGGTGCGATGTGATGGGCGACCCCGTCGGCGTGCGGCAAGCGATCGGTTACATGCCCGATAATTTCGGTGTCTACGATGGCATGCGGGTGTGGGAATTCCTCGACTTTTTTGCCGTGGCCTACCGCATCGGGCGTACCGACCGAAAACAAATCATCGACAACGTATTAGAACTCTTGGACCTCGGTCATAAACGCAACGATTTCGTTAACGGTCTCTCGCGTGGGATGAAGCAACGACTTTGTCTGGCCAAGACATTGGTTCATGATCCACCGGTGTTGATCCTCGACGAACCCGCCAGCGGGCTTGATCCGCGCGCCCGAATCGAGGTCAAGGCACTGCTAAAAGAGTTGCGGAAAATGGGCAAAACCATTTTGATCAGCAGTCATATTCTGACCGAATTGGCGGATTGTTGCACCTCGATCGGGATTATTGAGCGGGGGCAATTGCTGATGAGCGGACCGATCGAAAGTGTCTATCGTCGAATTCGTCGCAATCGAATGGTGGAAATCAACTTCTTGTCGGGGCTCGAAGCGGGGCTCTCGATCCTAAGAAGTAGTCCGTTGTTGCGTGCGCTCGAGCACGAACCCACGCGAGTGGTCGCGGAGCTTGAGACCGACGATGAAGGGCTCGCTGATTTGCTTGACGAATTGATCGCCGCAGGGGTGCGGATGCGATCGTTTCATGATCGCGATCCGACGCTCGAGGATGTCTTCATGACGGTCACCAAAGGCTTGGTCACATAGTCGCTGATCGCTCCGCGATCATAACGAGAGAGTCGCTGATCGCTCGGGGCGTCGATTTAGTTTGTGACGCATTTGGTTGTAGCGAAAGTCGTCAAGACGTTCGTTTTCTGGGATGACCGAAACCGTTGACGAGTTCCGCTACCTCAGTACATCGAATCGACGTCCTCGCGATGATTACGTATTGATCGCGGGAGCGATCAACGACACTGCATCTCAGCGACCAAAGATCTTGTCGAGACCGCGTCCGAGTTGCTTTTGCAGATAGTTTTCCGCCGTGCCCTGGACCGCTTGCAGACTTAGTTCGGAAACCACCTTGCGAACGCCCGAGGAGTCGAGGCTTGGACGTGACAACGTTCCATCAATCGGTAGCGTTACCGGTTGTCCGGCTAGTCCCTGCAGATCGCTGCCGAGCCAGCGTGCATCGAGCGGAACTTGGGCGATCAAATTCAGTCGGCCATCGATGTTCACATTGCCGCTGGTAACCACTTGGGCTCGGTCGACTTCAAAGAACATCCGTTGGTGGCTAACGACGCCACGATCCAGCGAGAAATCAACGGTTTGCGCGGGCACGCGGATCAAGGTTGTCTCGTTGTTCGAAGCCGCTTGGGGGACGGTTAACTGAGCGAGCGAGCGAAGTTGATGAAGCCCGCCAATGATCTGGTCGGCCATCGGTCCGGAGTTCATATTGATCGATTCGATGTTCAAGCGACCAATGACGCGGCTTTGTTGGGGGTGATCAAAAACGACAATCGCTTCATCAATCTCGGCGCTCAAGGTTCCATCAACGCGGGTCGCATTTGCCGCCAAGGGTGCTAAGTACTTGAGCCAACGATCGGTCATTTCCGGCGTCAAGCGAATGGATTCCGCAACACGTCCGGGCGCAACTCGCATCCATAACGGACCGGGGCGATAGTGGACATCGCCGGCTAGGTTCAACCGCCCTTGGTCCACCGGCACCGACGCGGGTGAAATATAGACGCTGGTTTCCGTCAATCGCACCGGGATGTTGGCGCGACCCAACTTGACTCCAGCGACTTCGCCAGATTCCCAACCTAGGTTTGCCAGGACCTCCATCGCAATTTGATCGTCCGCTTGGCGAGTGAGTTTCAACTCGATCGGAGTTTCTTGAACTCCCTGCATTTGGATTTGAGTTCCTGCCAAATCACTTAATCGTTTAGCGACTTCGTCCATTTTGATACGGGTGGGACCTTTGACGGATACCTCACCCTGCGATTCGTTCCAAATCGCATGCCCTGCCAAATTGGTGGCGAACCAATCGCTGGCCAATTTCAGTGAGGGGGCCGCCACGGTACCGGTCTGAGGATCGAACTGCATCATGCCGTTGATCTTCACGTTGGGTTCCGACCAAACGACACGTGATCCCGAATTTTGGATACTGGTACTACTAGGATTTCCGTTCGCTCCTGTGGCACCCGTCGCGTTGCGAACCGGGCCGACCGTTTGCCAAGCCGCACTGGCTTGGGGCGGTTGGACGATGGCGACGCCAGTGCCGGTAAACTCGGTGTCGATGGAGTATTGCTGCGATTGGCTGGTGATGATGAACCGCCCATCGCAATCGCCCATCACGAGCCATTCATCGGTGGGGACGTTTTGTCCCGGTCGATAGCCCACTTGCGTGATCGCGGGAACGACGCGGGTCGCGACACGAGTTTTCACACTGCCTTGAATGCGTTCCAGCTTGGCTCGCCAAGCGATTTCGAGATCCGTTTTTGTGGGGGTCCATTCGCCTTGAATGGCGGCGGACATGGCATCGCCCTCAACCGTCATCGAGCGGCAATCGAGCGAAGCGGCAGCCCAGTCGTAGTCGCCGTTAAAGTGAAGTTTGATTTTGGGCTGTGCGAAATAGCGATCCGCATAGGCCACGCGAGGTTGGGTCAATTCGATCGAGGTGCCGGTCAATCTTCCGCCCCTCGACGAAATGTCGGCACGTGCATTCATGGTGAATCCGCCGTCGAAATCATGCAGTTCCTCAGGCAACCATGGCCCCAGCGTGTCAGCCAAGGATTCCAATCGCCCGTCGCCTTGAATGCGAAGCGGGAAACGAGTGTCCGCGTTGGGACTACGAATCCCCTGGACCAGCTCTGCTCGTAGGTTGAGTCCCGAGCTAGACAGGACGGCGTTTGCCACCGAAAGCGATTCTAGCCGCCCCGCGTGCCACTGTCCTACGGCGTCGACGTTCATACGCAATGCCGGGTGGCGCAGACGATTTCCGCCGGGCAGTTCGATCAATAGATCCTTGGCATCGGCGGTGCCAGTCAAACGCCATTGGTCACCGCCCGACGCATTCCATTGGATTTTTCCTCTCGCTGAACCCGCCAACGAGGAACTCGAGAGGTCAATGATCGGTCGCAGCATGCTTGCCAAACGTCCAAAATCGACTTCGATATCGGTCGCGCCACTCTGCAGATTGCCTTTTCCACTCGCGGCAGCAAATGTGCTTTTTAATTCAAATTGTTCGGCTTGGATGCGATCGGGGTTACTCGAGACGATGGCCGTCATTTCAACGGGATCGATCACCACGGCTTGTCCATGGGATCTTGCTCGGATGGCATCGCTTCGCAAACTCAAGCGACGCCTGCGCACGTCGTGCGAAGGTAGCGATTCGATCGCGGCGATGGCACGCCCGGAAACAAGCTCCGCGTCACTGCGAATTGGCAAGATCCCCGGCAATGCACGATCCATTGCGGCAAGGTCCAATTCGGCGCTGGCCGTGCCTTCGAGTGCGTCGAGCCAACGGACCGGGTTGTCGCTGGCACCGACTAAGGTGATCGACGTGGAAAAGGCACCATCGAGTTTGATCGAAGCAAAGTCGGTGGTCGCAACTAGCCCGCGTCCCATCACGCGGTCCTCAATCAAACTCAATTGACCATCGAGCATCGCTAGCTTGTTTGTCCAACGTCGCGAGTCTTGTTGAAGATTGGCGGCTTCGAGATTGCGGACTTGAAATTGGCGAACGACCGCGTCAATCGAACCGTCACTGCTGCCGCGAACCTGCAAATTGCCCGTGGCATCGCCAACAAGTTGCGCCGGAATTTGGTCGGCATACGTACTCATCCGTCGTCGCACGAGTGAAACCACCGACAACGGAAGCGAATCACAAGTCAGGTCAATGTTCCAAGGCGAGGCATGGCTGGGATCGGTCGTCGCTGTGAACCCAAACTCAATCGCTCCTTGTAACGATCCTTGGCTTCCCCGCGGTTCGGCTAACACACCTGTAAAGCGGCTTTGAATCGAGTCGGCAAGCAGATCGAGCTGGGTGCTCGCTTGGGACAATTTCCAGGTCTCGCCCGTTTGCTCGTCAGTCACCGTCAGCGTGATATCGCTAATCTCGACGTTGCCTGTGGTCGCGGGGCCATCGCTGGCCGGTTGCTCGAGAAAATACTGCAGGTCCTCTTCAATCGAGCTGTTGCCTTCACTTACCTTGCAGCTCGCATCGACTCCTCGCACCAGAATCGATCCCAATTCGCTGGTCGTGCTTCCCAACAGGTCCAGGACGGTCAATTCGGTATCGATTTGTTCAATACGGATTTGGCTTCCCGCTTGGTTACCGATCACCGTCAAGCCGTTGATACGCAGCGGGGTTACCCAACCGACGCGGAGCCCTTGGGCTTTGGCGTCGAAGCCGTAGGCGGCGGCACTACGGACGACGATCGATTTGCCGATTGGCGAATGGCTGATCAAGCTCGGCGCAGCAAGCAACAGGAACGCGATCAGAAAAACGCCACCGAGTACGTAATAACGCCGCCGTTGATTGCGATTCTCACGTCGACGTCGGGTTTGGTCTTGTTGAGTTCGTTCGAGCTGGTCGAGCAAAAAGTCGTCGGTGGTCACAGGCACATCCTTGCCGCCAATGAAACGAAGAGGAGAAGGTCCGCGGTGCAGTGTACGGGTAAGGCAGCCAAAACCCCAAGATGAGTTTTTGTACGGTAAAACCGGGCCGTTTGGGGGTGGGGCCGTTGGGATTGGCCTGGGCCGCTGAATTTTTAGTCTTGAGCGTCACTAGGCCCAGTGTGTCGGGAGCTGTGTTCTAGCCACGCCGCCTCGCTCTCCAAACGAAGTTGGGGAGGGGGAAGACGAGTGCTTTTACACGCTCGGACGGAGGTGGGATCGCAAAGGTTTGGCGGCCTTCGATAGGCGCAAGAGCTTTGGTTGGCCGCTCAGCCGATCGCATTTTGAATCCGCTCCACCAGCGGCCGCGTCGCTTCGGATGGGCTGCATAATTGGAAAGTCGACGCCGCCAAGAATCGGTTTCGCCAAGCGGGGGAAAGGATGCGATAATCCTCCAGCGCCGCCGAGCTGAACTTGTAGTCGTGTGAATCGTTTCCTTTCAAAAACACCAATCGCCGCGCGTGATCGACCATCGCTTGTGGATCTCCGCCCGCGGCTAAAAGATGGTACATCTGTCGCGAGGCTTGTTGTCGGCTCTTGCCCATCGTTTCGAAGACTTCGGGGATCGACGTGACGTTTTCCTCCGGCGCGGTCGATCCGAGCTCATCAATGCGAGCGTCACTCAGGTCGCCACGCCTACCCGCGGCATCGCGAAACATCGGTAGAAACGATGCGTTTTGTAGCAACAGGTACTTTCGTGTTTGCTCATCGCCCGCGGTTTGGAATGCGTAATGAATTGCGTTGGTGGTGGTAACCGAGTGCAGCGAGACGATCCCTCGTTGGCGCATCAGCAACTCACCGGCTGCGGCGAACATGGCGTCCCAAACCGATTGGACCGAAACATTGCGGCGGAGCAATTCAGCGACTTGGTCGCTCGCTTCGGTCGGCGAACAATCGTGCAATGTCCGCACCAAGTCCCGTGTTGCAACGTCGTCCACAACACCGCCAATGAGTGATGCCGTTAATTTAGCCGATTGCTCACGATTGACTCGGCCCGGGCGGTCGGCTTCTAGATCACTGGTCCCCGGGTTCGGTTCACCATTGTGGTTGAGCATGGCATAAACGAGACTTCTCATCACCGGTTCGGCGTACTCCCATCCGATCGTCTGTAACGTACGAAAGGCGTTGGACAAGTAAATCACCTTATGCCCAATGCTGCGAAAGTCACGGGCGGCATAAGTAGCCAGAAGTTCAAAAACGCGATTTGCGCCTGCGTTTCGGACTAGACTTGTGATCGCCGCGTCGGCCGCCGATTCATCCCAAGCATCCAACGCCACACGTAGGGAGGCGTCGGCCTCAGTTGACGGAGGAAGCGCCGCTTCGTCGACCGCCGGCAAGGTCCAGTTCCCCTCTCGAATATCTCTCGCTTGCGAGCTTTTGAAGTTGTCGATCGCCCAGAATATTGGCAACCATCGGTCTTCGTTGGAGCTGCTGATGCTAGCCAAGTGGGCCGAGTTGACTACCAAGACCGCGTGGAATTTAAATCCTACCGACGGCCGAGGCTCGATGTTCCGCACGCCCGCCAATAACAAAGCGGCAAGCAATTCGCGGTAACCGAGCCCTGCTTTGACCTTCCGGGCGGTTGCTTCGATGATCGATTCCTGAGGGGTTTCTTCTAGAAACCGAACCAAGGGTTCGATGTCGTTGGAAAAACGGGCGATGCCCTGCCCGAGCATGACATCGGCAGCCGATAAAGGACCGAGGGAACGCAGCAGCCCCGTGATTCCTAAGCCCGTTGCCGTGGTGGCTAAAAACGTTCGCCGTTGAAGTTCCGACATTCGATTGCCTCCGATAGGTGAGCGATACCTTGATTGTAGCGTCTCTTCGACGGACTGGCTCGCCAATCCAATCGATCGCGCAATCAAAGCGTCTAGAGTTCACTCGAGGGAAGTCGATGAGGCGCATTGGGTCGTGTTCGGCTTTCGCGTCAATCCCCGTTACGCGGCACGACGTTGGGGCTGCGATGCTCGCAATGGAGCCTGCAGAGCGTCGAGCGTTCGCTCGGTGGCACCTTGATGTTCGGCAATCACACGCCGCGCCGTTCGACCTAATGCGTCGGCGGCAGGAATATCCGTCAGGCATTGTTCGACAAATTGTCGCAACTCCGCTGCATCAGCTACCCGAACGGCGCCGCCCTGAGCGACCAATTGGTTGGCGATTTCTTTGAAATTTCGGGTGTCGGGGCCAAACGAGACCGCGCTGCCGTAGCCCGCCGGTTCAAGCATGTTCTGGCCGCCACGGCTACCAAAACTGCCTCCGACCGTGGCAATTTGGCTGAGCCCCCACCAATGTCGTAGTTCCCCGATTGTGTCGACGAGGATCACGGTGTCGGCACGCCAATGGGTGTCATGCAGCGAAGGAGCGATGGAACGACGGTGCACGTTCAAACCCGCCCCTTCGACCAAATTCGCTACCGCATCAAATCGCTCGACGTGCCGCGGTACCAAGACCAGCCGCAATTCAGGGTGCGATGGGGTTAGCGCGTTATAGATCTCCAACGCCATCGCCTCTTCGCCGGGCTGCGTGCTTCCGACGACCCACACGCGATTCCAGGGATCGAGGCCTGACCATTGGATTCGTGATTGAACTTCGAGTGTCTCACGATCGCTCGGCGCGTTGTCAAACTTGATGGATCCCGTTACCGCAATCTTCTCCGCCGGAGTGCCACAGTCGAGAAAACGCTTCGCTGCCTGTTCATTCTGGCAACCTACCCAAGCGAGTCTTGCAAAGGTCGATTGGGTCAAGAAGCCGAAACGTTGGTAGCCCGCTGCGCTGCGTTCGCTTAGCCGTGCGTTGACGACCATCACGGGGCAATCGTGCTGCGTCGCAATCTGAACCAGATTCGGCCACAGCTCTAACTCCGCAAGCACGAGCAGGCTCGGTTGCAAATGACGAATCGTGCGGGCCACCGCCCAACTAAAGTCCAATGGGCAAAAGAATACCTGATCCGCACCGAACCGTTTCGTCGCCAATTCGTGGCCGGTGTCGGTCGATGAACTGACCAAAATACGGTGCTCGGGATACTGCCGTTGAAGTCGCTTGACGAGGTCCCCGAGTAGGTTGACTTCGCCTACGCTAACCGCGTGCAACCACAGGGTCGGCTTTCCCTGCGTCAACGTCGCTGCCTGAGATTGGCTGATCCCGATTAGTTTTTCGCGAACGCCGCGGCGGTAGCGTCCATGCCGCAGCATGCGATACACGATCAATGGCGAGAGCAGCAATAACGCGATCGTGTAGAGCAGATTGGCAAACATCGGAATCCTTTCCGAGGGGAATCATTCGTGATGGAGTCGTGTGCCGCTGTCGCCCCGCTCGGCGCGACCTTGCCGAGACACGAAACGTCCTAGCCCTCGTTGGCGAGAGACGCTTGCACAAGACACGCGTCTGACTCGGCCATCGCACTCTAGACGACCGGGCCGCTCTTTCGCATGCAGCACGATTTGTACTTTTTACCGCTGCCACAGGGGCATGGATCATTGCGTCCGACGCGAGGCTCGGCATGGCGAACGGGATCGGGACGCGCTTCACCATCCTGGTTGCTTGATTCGGCGGCGCGTTGAGCGGGTGAGTCCATTTCTTGGCTCGTCGCTCGCGATGCGTGCGGATCGGTTCGTCCCGTTTCGGCTTCCACCCAAGTGCTGCGAATGAAATCCTCGTTGAACGATTCCATACGGAAGATCAAATCGGTCACACGCTCGCCAATCGATTCCCACATCGAATCGAATAGCCGCATGCCTTCGCGTTTGTATTCGACTTTCGGATCGAGTTGGGCATAGCCTTTCAAACCGACGCTACTGCGCAAGTGGTCCATCGTGAGCAGGTGGTTCTTCCATGCTTCGTCGACGATGCTCAACAGGATTTGGCGTTCCATCCGTCGCATTTCGGGATAGAAGCGATCGTCGACCGCTCCATCGACCGCCAGCGACAATTCTTTGCGGTTCATTCGCAACAGATCTTCTTTGATCGCGCGATAGTTAAATTCGTCCTTCAACCAATCGGCGAATTGATCGAGCGTGCCGTTGTTGCCGGTGGCAACCGCAGCGGTCGTATCGGCCCCCGCTTTGCCAAACAACTCCTTCAATTTGTTTTGGGCGATCTCGTTTTTCTCGGTCGCGGCTCCGCCTGCCTTGCGACTAAACTCGACCAATTGGGCCTTCAAATCATCACGATTCAGGCGTACTTCCTCGGGCGAGAGTTCTGCACCAAAGCGATGCCCAACCCAATCGACCAAGCCTTCGCGGTCGAGCGATACCTGAGCACCTTGTTTCTCGGTAAAGCGAGAGATACCGGCGATCACCGGGTATTCCGCCTCTTTCTGGGTGTAGGCTTCTTCGGCACGCTTGTTCAACGATTGGCTGACTTTGCGCAAATCTTCGACGTCACGGAATTCATCCGGAGTCGTTTCGATACCGAATTTGTGACGCATCCAAGCGCACATCGTACGTAAACCAAAGTCGGCATCGAGGAACGGTTCGCCCTCGGTGAGATCGACCGTGCTGATGCGAACATGAGCCTTTTGGATCAATTCATCGCTGAGCTCTTCACGCTCCATATTCTTGAGCTGGTGTTCTTGGTAATTCGTGCCCAAGCGGGTGTTGGCCCAATTGGTCAGCGCCTTCCAATTCCACTCATCTTCCATCGCTTGAGGAAGATTCTCTTCGATGATTTCATGGACGGTCACTTCGGACGCACGCTCGGCTTGGTCGACGGCGTAAGCCTTGGCCATCTCGAAATCCATGTTCTGGAAATCGCGAGACTCAAGTTGGCAATCGAGTTGGCTGCCCGCGTAGGCGGCGAACGTGTCGAGACCGTAGTTGGGGTCCAAGAAGGTGTTGACGAACTTGTCGATTTGACCACGAATCAATTCCAAAATCATGGTTCGCGAGCTGTGGCCGTCGAGCAGATTTTGGCGGTAGCGGTAAACCCGTTTACGTTGCTCGTCCATCACCTCGTCGTAATCAAGCAAGCTTTTGCGGATTTCGTAGTTGCGTTCTTCGACCTTTTTCTGGGCCGATGCGATGCGCCGCGTCACCATCGAGTGTTCGATCGCTTCGCCTTCCTTCATGCCCAAGCGTTCCATCATGCTCTTGACGAAATCGCCCGCAAAAATCCGCATCAAGTCATCTTCGAGCGACAAAAAGAATCGGCTCGATCCCGGGTCGCCTTGGCGACCACAACGACCGCGAAGTTGCAAGTCAATACGTCGTGATTCATGACGTTCGGTGCCCAACACGTACAAGCCACCGAGGTCGCGAACGGTGTTCCCTTCTTCGCTCATTTTCTCACGCTCATCGATCTCGTCGACTAGCGCGTTCCACACGTCATCGGGAACTTCCAAACGCGTTGGATATTGATGTTGTAGTTGTGCCCAAGCCAACGTTTCGGGGTTACCGCCAAGCACAATGTCGGTACCACGACCGGCCATGTTCGTCGCGATGGTCACCGCGTTGATACGTCCCGCTTGCGAAACAATATCAGCTTCACGTCCGTGGTTCTTGGCGTTCAAAACATCGTGTTTGATTCCCCGCCGCTCAAGCAGCTCGGAAAGCCGTTCGCTCTTTTCGATACTGACCGTTCCGATCAAAACGGGACGGCCGCTGCGTTCGACCGATTCCACTTTGCTGAGCGAAATCGTCTCGGGAGTCTTTTCCCCTTTAGCGGTGATGACAATCGATTCTTCGTTTTCGCTTTTGATTTTGCCCCAAACTTCGCTGCCATCCTTCATGTTTACCACGTCCCACTTGTGGGCCCGTTCGACTTCATCGGCAAGCGCTTTGAACTTGTCTTTTTCGGTCAGGTAAATCAAATCGAGATGCTCGATTCGCTTCATTTCGCGATTGGTGGGAATGGCCACCACATCGAGTCCATAAATCTTCATGAACTCGGTTGATTCGGTCATCGCCGTACCGGTCATCCCGGAGAGTTTCTTGTACATCTTGAAGATGTTTTGCAGCGATGCGGTTGCAAAGGTTTGCGTCTCCTGCTTGATCGGCACGCCTTCTTTGGCTTCGACGGCTTGGTGCAGCCCATCGCTCCATTGGCGACCTTCCATCAAGCGTCCGGTGAACTCGTCGACGATGACGATTTGACGGTCTTTGACGACGTAGTTGACGTCGACCTTGTAGAGGTAATGAGCCTTCAGTGAGTTGTCGATCAAATGCGGCCATTCCATGTTGCCCGCGGTGTAGAAACTTTCCACCCCGGCCAACTTTTCAGCTTCTCGCACTCCTTCATCGGTCAACGTCACGTTGTGTTGTTTTTCGTCGACGGTGAAATGACTTTCCTTCTTCAGTTGTCGCGCGACGCGATCCGCGTCAGCGTAACGCCCGAGATCGAGATCCGCCGGACCGCTGATGATCAACGGCGTCCGCGCTTCATCGATCAGAATATTGTCGACTTCGTCAATGATCGCGTAGTTCAACGGACCTTGGCACTGTTGGGCTTCCTTCGGATAACGATCGTCCCCCTTGGCTGCCGGACGCATGTTGTCACGCAAGTAATCAAAACCAAACTCGTTGTTGGTTCCGTAGGTGATGTCACAGGCATAAGCAGCTTGCTTCTCGCCCGTCGACATGCCCGATTGGATGGCGTTGACCGTCAATCCCAAGTTCATGTAAAGCGGCGCCATCCACTCCATGTCACGACGGGCCAAGTAATCGTTGACCGTGATCACGTGAACCCCCTTGCCTTCGATCGCGTTCAGGTAAGCCGGTAACGTCGCTACCAACGTCTTACCTTCCCCCGTCACCATTTCGGCAATGTTGCCTTGGTGCAGCACCATGCCACCAATCAATTGGACATCGTAGTGCCGCATGCTGAGAAAACGCTTGCCACCTTCGCGACATACCGCGAACGCTTCTTCGAGAATATCGTCCAACGTCTCGCCATCGCGAAGCCGTTTGCGAAAGGTTTCGGTTTGTTGCCGCAGTTCCTCGTCGCTCATCGCCTCGTATCGCGGTTCCAATTCGCCAATCGCTTCGGCCCGTTGCCGCAACTTGGCGACATGACGAGCATTCGCGGAACCAAAGACGGACGTAATGCTACGCTCCACGGCGCCGAAAGCGCCTCCGAAGATAACGCCACAAATATCAAAAAGTCGTTCGAAGAAAGACATAGTTTTCGTCGGGGTAAGGTCGAATGCGATCCAATGAATTCGCAGTGTCTGGATAATCACGTTTCAAAAGCACGCAACCGATGAGATCGCTCACCACAAGAGCCGATTCACGCGCGCTTTCTATCCGTTCACACGAGCGCCAATATGACACACTCGCGAGTTACCATGGAGGTGTGGCAAATCCAGGACCGAGCTGGAGGCCTCCATGCTATCATCACGGCACGGGATCCCGGATTATTCCAGAAATACGTACCTAAATGCTGTTACATCCGCAAGTTACGAGTTTAGTGAAGATGGGTCAACTGCGATTGTATTTTCTGGTCCCCCAAGTCGCTCTTGTCCGGCGATTTACGCAGGCACCAAGCCCTGCCAAAATCGACAATGCCATAAATTGCTAGCTCAGGGTTCATCATGCACCCCAGCAGTTCAGCGTCGTCATCCAGGCGTCATCCAGAGGATCCGAGCTGAATCGCTCCCAGGAAGCCTCAACTCTCGCTGGCCACGGGGGCCCCAAATGCTCAGCTGAGGTGTCACCAATTTGATTCTCGCGAAATGCCGCGATTCGCTCTCAACGAAAACCAACCGCTGCGACCGGGGGGACAGTGTGACGGGGGACAGAGACAGAGACTGGGGGGCGGGACCGTGTGACGGGGGACAGAGACTGAGACTGGGGGGCGGGACCGAGACGGGGACAGTCCCCGCAGCGGTCCCCGCAGCGGAATGCGATCGACTTTAGTAGCGACGCGAGCGGTCCGGTGGCAGCAAGTCAAACGTTCGAGAAACTCCGGCCGCTCGCACCTCTGGCCGCACCAACGCCCTCGGCTCGATTGGCCCATCAAACCACCTTGGGTCTTGCCTAATCTGCCTATTATTCGCTTCTTAAGTCTTGGTTTAATTTTTTCAATTGTTCCTCTTCGGTATATCCAACGGCGCAACGTCACCGCATTTCTGTTTGCCGGGCAGCTCGATTGCGGAGCGACTCGATCAACTGTTTTCCGAATAAAAGCAGTGCCTCCCAAATAAAATGGAGCCAAAGCGTCCCCGGCGCGAAAATCATTCGACGCTACGTTCCCTACGTCCTAGGATACAAACGAGCCAAACGTTTTCACATTTCGGGACCACCTCCGATTCAAGTCCGACTCCATTAGTCTGCTTATCCTATGCAAATCGCCGGTTTTAAACGCAGCGAAATCTTCCCGTCTGGTGCGATGATGCGAATTTTTGGGGGGCTGATTTTGATCGCCGGAGTGCTTTGCGTGTTTCCACGCATGGCCTCCGCTCAGGGGAGCGGGCTGGGCACCTTTGGGACGCTGGGGGGCGTCGAGCCGGGGGGGCAGTATCCATCGCAAGAGTATTATTTAGCGTTGGAGATTTATCGGAGTGGCGATCTTGAACAAGCCATCGAGGGATTTGAAGCGGCACTTCGCCGCGGTCGGCGTGACGTTAACGGACGATGGATCGATTCGATCCCCGTTTATGCAATGTTGGCCGAATGCTACTGGCACATGGGCAGCCTGCCGCAAGCTCGCGAGAGCATTGACGCAGCGATGCAAGTGGCGATCCGATATCGCGGCTGGCTGAATAAAGTCGACTGGCGTTCAGCGGTGCGCGAGGGGGTCCAGGTTTCGCCTCCGAGTGGTTTATGGCCTGGGGCTGCGGCGGTGAAGCGGATTCCGACCTCGGATCGGATCATGTTTCAATCTGGAAAGCCGCTCACCGAGCAAACGATTCAGCAAGGTGGAGTCATTGAAGAGCCCAACCTGCGCGCGATGGACATCATCGAGATCATGCGAGGTTTGGCAATTGCTTCGTATCGCCGCCGAATCGTGCTGGGGCCGTTGTCCAAAGACGATGCGTTTATCGCCGAACTGACCGAATCGGTTCGCACCGCCGGGGGAGGGCATCCGATTGCGAACTCGATGGCGGGCGCTTTGCACAGCACCGCTCGTTTTGCCCATCACGACGACAAACGCGTCCTACAGGAAGCATCCCAAACGGCGTTCTTCGGCGGCGGGGCGCACCCGTTAACGGCGATCACGTTGTTAGTCCAGGCGTCTGCGGCGGCCGAATCCGACAATGCCGAAGGCGCCTTGGCCGCGGCGCTGGCTTGTGTGAATGTGGCTGCGGCATTGGATCAACCCGAATGGATCGGCGAAGCGATGCAATTGGCTGCCGGGGTGGCCACGGACAAAGAGTCCGTGGTGGTTCGTAATGCCGCGGTCGTCGCAGCGAATGCCATGCAGCGAAAATCACGGCTCGCGTCGGTCCATTGTTTTGTGGCCGCGGCGGACGCCGCGATCAAGGCTCGCGACTACGATGCTGCGACATTGGCGATCGGGCATGCTAAATCGCTTTCGGATCGCCGAGACGTGTTGCAACCACGAATCGATAGTTACGGAGCCTACGTGGCCGCAAGGCTTGCCGCCGGGCGTGGCGAGGCATTTGGGCTGCAGGCGACCAGTGTGGTCGACCAAGCGTACGGATCGATGCGTGCGTTTATCCTAAACCATCGAGTGCGAAATCGACCTCTGGTTTCGATGCCTAGCATTTATCAATTTGCTTTGCTCAGCCAAGCCCTGGGAACGCGCATGGGGGGATCAACGAGTGATGCGGTTTTAAACTATTACACCGGTGATCCTCCTGCGGCGCTATGGCGTCGCGACCCCGTCGATGCGCTGACCTTTTTAACGATCGATCGCTCGAAAGCCCTGCTGATGCGGCTTGCCATTGCGGCCGAACAGAATGATGCCAAGGACGTGTTGGTTCGTACCGATACGCTGTTGGCCGAGCGGTTTTCGCAAACGTTGCCGATGGCAGGCAGAGTGGCTCATGTGCGTGCATTAGCCAACGCCGATGATAAAGCGTTGAGCGACGACCAACGCCTCTTTCGCAACCAAGGGCCGCCCGAATTCAAAAGGCTGCGCCAACTGGTGCTGGCGAATGCCAAATTGGTCCCCGAGACCGTTAATGAGGGAGTGGTCGCGCAGTTGGGGAAAGAACAAGAGTCGGTCGCAACGTTGATCGCATTGTCGCGGGGCACTTTACCTCGTTTGGCTCCTCCGCGTGTCGACGAAAAGGCCCCCATTGAAACGCTGCCCAAACGAACGGCGCTGGTGAGTTTTGCGTTTGCCGGGAATCGGCTTCACGCTACTTTTTCGTTGAACGGAAAAACGCAAATGTGGACGGTCAATAACACGACGCGAATGCCGGCCATGATCGCATCGGTGTTACGTTCGATCGGCGTTGGCAAAACGCGTGGTTCGCGCTTGCCCGAAGACACGACGTGGCGTAAAGACGCGGCGACCTTGATGAAGTTGCTGTTTCCTGACGCGAGTTTGTTCGCGGGCACCGATATCGATCATTTGGTGATCGTGCCCGATGGAGCGTTATGGTATTTGCCACTGGAAATGTTGCCGATGGACGGAGCGGACTCCGAAATGTTGGGTGACAAAATCAGCGTGCGTTACGCTGCGACGCCGGGATTGGCATTGAAGCCAGTGCCGATTCGTCGGCGGAACCCCGCAGTGGGAATCGTGGCGAGTCGTTTCTTTGCACCGCGTGACATGGAGGTCAACACCGCGATCACCCAGTCGATCATTGACGCGGCGGAGGGATCTATCTTGTTACCGGTCGCCGGAATGCCGCCCACCACGATGCTGGGGATTGCCATGGACAGTTTGATCGTGGCGGCTCCGAGTGTGGTCGATACGAGCAATCCATTTGCGATGAGCGTGCTGCCCTACGAGGCTGGAAAACCCCATGCCGCCCTGGGGGCATGGTTACAATTTCCGTCGCAAGTGCCTGCGACGTTGGCATTAGCGGGCTTTCGCTCTCAGGCCGAAGCGGCGCGACTTGGCGATGGACGTGACTTGTTCATGGTCCTTTGTGCGCTGCACACCGCGGGAGTCCGGGATGTGTTGATCAGCCGCTGGGCGGTTGGCGGTGAATCGACAGCCATCGCGCTGCGTGAGTTTTCGCAGGAGCTGCCGTTTTCGGGAATGGTCGACGCCTGGGGGCGGGCTCGGATGGTCTTGCGACGCACCGATCTTGACCCGCAAACCGAGCCGTTATTAACGCATGCCGACAAGGACCTCGAAAGGGTGACGGGCGAAGAACCGCTGTTTTGGGCCGGCTATTTGTTGTCCTCACCGCTCGCCGACGATGCCCCCGCCAAGCCTTAACTCGCGAGCGCGGATTCGCAGTGCGGAAAGCGAACCGAGCGAGATCAATCGGCCAATTCGGGGAACACTTCGGTGTCCAATTCCATGCGGCCGATGATGGACCGCAGCCGGATTTGAAAATCACTCTTAAAATTTGCCACCTGCTGTTCGCTCAGCCCGGCTTTTTCCGCGACCAATTTATTGGACAAGCCGACCACATAGAGCAACTCGATTGCTTTGAGTTTTGACCAACTCTCGCTTTGTTTCCAACGCTCGATTTGTTCGGCAATCGCATCGCGAACGGCGGTCTGTTCGATCTGTTTTCGCTCGCCGCTACGAGCGATCGAACTGGCGACTCGATCGCCACCGACGAATTCCCATTCCGCACTCGTTTGAGAGCCGCGGCGATGCAGTTGCAGCGCAGGGCGTCGCCCCTCACGCCGCAAATGATCCGTCAATTTGTAGGCACAAATCGAAAACAAGTAACTTTCCAGCCGTTTCGATCCGTCATAGTTCGGCAAGCTGATCAAAAAGCCGACGAAGGCCTCTTGAACGATATCTTCGCTCGTTGCGCGGTCGCGAATCCGGCTTTGCGTGTACGCCAACAAGCGACCTTCGTAACGATCGATCAACGCCTGCCACGCCTCGGACTCGCCGGCGCGAATCCGAGTAACCAAGTGCGAATCAATTTCGCTGGGATCTAACATCGATTCATTCTCTTACTGAACCACGATTGGCAAGCTCTCACTATGGCTGTTGAACTCGGGAGCATACATGCATTCGATGTTCGCAAATCCCGTCTGGTACTCGCCCTTTAACTGAACCCGTGTGCTGTACTCGAACACATACGTTCCCTTGGGCAAGTAGTCGATAAAGAAATGCGATGCCGTGTCACGTGTGGATTCGTAATACCCCAGCCCATCTTGGTACTTGTACTGAGATAAAACGTTGACCGGTTCGGTGCCGCTGCCACGATAGTCCTTCATGTGAACATACTCCATGTCACGGTCCGTTCTCAACACGATCCGTACGACTAATTCGTCGCCCACAGCAACCGGTCCATCCACCGCGACCAAGGTGGGGCCTTTCGCGGTGTTCTTTTTGACGAACAATTTCTTTTCCAACGTCAACGGCGTTCCGTCGTGCGGCGTCACCTTGCTGATGTCTTCGAGATATTGCCAATGCAGACTGCCCCACGCGACGCCCTCGTCGACCTTTCGCATGGTCACTTTGCCCAGCTCGGGTTTCACTTCGGCCGCAGGGAAACGAACCTCGTAGAAACCGGTTCCCGCTTCGACATCCTTGGGCTCGATCGGTGTACCGCCGAGGTCGACGCGGACCAATTCGTCGGACGCTAATAGATCGCTGCCACGCAGTAGCAACGCGTAGATCGCATCGGCGGTCGCCTTGGTCGTCTTCCAATCTTGCGTTTGCTTTTGCTTGAGCAGCCAAACTTTACAATCCTCGACCGCTTCGCGATCGTTCATGACCTCGTCAAAGGCTTCGATCATCATCGCCTGGGTTTCGATGGGAGCTCGGTACCACCACCACGAGAGTTCATTCTCACGCCAAAACATGCCGAGTTCTTCGTCGGTGACCGAACGCTCTTTGATCGACGCCATGATGGCTTTGGCCGCATCGAGTTCGTCCCATCGCTTCAGCGCCACCGCCATGTGAGCTTGCGACTGTCGAAAGGCCAGTTTCAACCAATGAGTTTTCGCTTGATCGACCCAGTAATCGACCGCTTCGCGATGTTCCGCTGCAACCGGCTGGTCTTTCAGGAAGAAACTACGGCCGTACAAGTACAACGCAATCGTTGTCGAGAGGTGATTCTCCTTGCGATGGTCCGATTTAAGTTCCTCGTATTGCTTGGTCACCCAGGCATCGAGCCGCGTCAACGAGCGAATCGCAGGTTGCATATCGACCTCGACCCCGAGATGCCGCATCCGTCCAAACCCGGTCGTGATATACAACGTGATGTAATCGTTACCGCGTCCGCCGGGGAACCAGGGCCATGAGCCATCTTCGAGCTGCATTTCGGTCAACTTGAACAACGACCGATTCGTTTCGTCTTGCAAACGATTTTGGTCGAACAAAATCCCTACGTTGCGTCGTGCTTGGCTTTCGCTCTCGGCTTGGCGGACCCAAGGCGTTTCTTCCAACAGGACCGATTTCAGGTCTTGGTTCTTTTCCAATGGGCTGTCCAGCGCCGGCGTGCCACGCCATTGGTCAAAGATCCGTTCGATCTTAGGATCGCTTCCGGCGATATGTTTCGCCAACGAATTGGCGTACAGCCGATTGAAGACTTGCTCGCTGCAATCGTGTGGGAACTCCATCAAATATGGCAGCGCCATCACCGCGTACCACGATGGATTGGACGCGACCTGTAGCGTCAACGATTGATGCTCGAGCGTGTCCGAGCCACCCGAGTTGATCAGCTTTTCGAATTCGAATTGCTTCTCTTGCTGGCCGCGAATCGGCAGCGGCAAGGATTCGGTCACAAGCACGCGTCGCGACAACACGGGCAAATAGCCCTCTTCGCCGTCGGACAAACGTCCCGTCGAGCCCACCGCCTTGTAGGTCAGGAAACCGATGTTATCGGGAACCTTGATCTTCCACGAGAACGAACGCGATTGGCCCGCAGGAATCGTGAACGATTGGTCCACATTTTCGTTACCGAGTTGCTCATCAACGTTATCGGTTGTCTTTGCATCGGCAAACGACAAACGCACTTGACCGCTTTGCTCGGTGGGCGATTGGTTGCTGACCTTGACGGTAAACTCAATCAAATCGCCTTCACGGACAAAGCGAGGTGGGTTCGGTTGGACCATCAAATCTTTCGCCGTCACCGTGGTGGCGGTGATCGATCCGCTGCGTAGTTCTTGGTCGTGGGCAAACCCCAGGAACTTCCACTCGGTCAACGCTTCGGGCATCGTGAATTCCATCCGCACCGTGCCATCCTCGCCCGCCATCAAATGGGGAAAGAAGAAGGCGGTTTCATTCAGGTTTTTGCGCGCCGAGACGTTTTCTAAATCGAGATCCGGGGTCTTCGCACCGCCCTTGTCGTCGGCGCCCTGAACGCCATCTTGTTGCTCGACCGGCGGGGCGGCGGCGACAGCGGACTTGCTCATCATGGCCGCTTCCGGGGCCCCCCTACTCATGGCAGAGTCCATCATCGGGGCCTCCGCCATGTTAAACGCTTCGCCACCTTTCATCATCGCTTGACGCCCACCGCGGGCACGGGCGTGAAATTGGTAGCCATATAAGTTTTGGATGATCATGTTGGGGTAATGGCGATAGCTCAGCGATGCATTGCGTTGCTCGCGATTCCACCCGTACCAAATTTGGCGTAGCGTTTCGGGTGAGTTCTGGAACTGCGAGTTCATACGTGAATGATCCTGATAGAACACGTTGAATCGCTGCATCCATGCGTGCGGCTGAAACGCATCGAGCGAGGCGTCATACAATGTCGCGACCATCTCGGCCGCCGCACGCTCGGCATCCGGTCCTTTGATGATTGCCGTCCAGGATTCTTTGGCGGCGGGAGCCAGTTTGGAAACGAAATGCTCCCATTGGATATCGAGTTCTTTGTTGCTCCAGGGGACTTCCACGCGATGCGTATTCAAGTAGGCGCGGTTTTCGCGCACCATCGTCGTTCGCACGATGAATCCGCCTCGCATCGATTCGTTGACCGCCTGTTCGATCAAAACCTGAGTCGTCTTCGGTTGAGTCCAGTAGCTCTTGATGATCTCTCCGCGATGTTCGATTTCAACGAACGCACGCGCGGTGTTGTAACCGCTGGCCCAAATCGCACGCATCGATTGCCCCGGTTCGACGGAGTTCTTTTCTTGGATGAAAAGATCGGGGATCTTGATCGCAAGCTTTTTGGCTTCAGGATCGAGCACTTGAATTGGCAACAGGGCGGTGACCGCTTTACCGAACCGATCTCGTGTTTCGAGCTTGGCACGATACGCTCCCTCCTCGAGCTTGAATGTCACTTTTGCGTTACCGCCGCCATCGGTTTCGAAGTTTTCTTTGGCAACGGAGTCACCGAGTTCCCAATGCTTGGTGTCCGACAAATCGGCGGGCGAAGTTGCACCGCCCCCGGCTTTCATCGCCGATCCCATGTGGCCGCGGCGCGGCCAATGTCCGCCGCCACTCAGCGGAGCACGGTGCACCTTGCTAGGTTGTTTTAACTGATAAATCGTCACCGTCCCCTTGGCCGATTGGCCCTCGCCATCGAGTGTTTTCGTGGTGATCGAAACGGTAACGGGTTCGGCATTGGTTTGCCAATCTTCGGCGGTCATCGTTGCCGCGAGCGCCGTGTAGCCAACGTTCACGATGCGTTGATCCGAGCGGGTTTCCCCACTCGAATCGGTCACGTCCGCATAGACCGTGAATTGGAAGGTGGGTTCGCTTTGTGCGGGAACCGAGAGATCGGGTTTGGCGACAAACTCGATGTCGAACGTTCCATTGGCGTTGCTACGCGTGGTTCCATGAGCGATTTCTTGGTTGCCTTGCGATGGCATCGGTGGCCAGACCGGACGCCAGAATTGCGACCACGACCACCACACCGGATAACGCACTTCCCGCACCACTCGCCACGAGACCTTGGCGTCGTCAAGCGAAGCTCCGGTGTACGCGGTCGCGTTGCCTTTGACGATCACACGCTCGCCCAAACGGGCTGCTTCCTTCGGAGGATCGAGTTTGACTTGAAACTTCGGCCGTTTGTATTCCTCGACACGGAATTGAGTTTGTCCTTGCGCCGTCCCGTCGACTCGCAATGACATTTGTCCCATCAACCGATCGCGTGGCGCAGTCACGCTGCCGTTAAAGCTGCCGTAGTCGTTCGTGCGATGGGTTAGACGTTCAATTTCCTTGCCGTTGACATCCGAGAACACCACGACGACCGCTTGGTTGGCCAACGTTTTGTAGTCGTTCTGATTTTGATTCACCGAAAAACAAATGCCTTTGTAGCGAATCGTTTGTCCCGGACGGTACAGGGCGCGGTCGGTGAAGAAATGCGTTTGCTGAGAGGTCTCGCGTGAGTGGTTGGCCGTGTAGACCGACATGCCATTGTTTGAGGAAAGGCGATGGCCGCGGTGCGTCGCCAACAACATTAGATTGCGGCCATTGGTGACCTTGCCTTTGAATAGCCCATTGGCATCGGTGGTGAGCGTTGGCAAGGCAACACGCCGATTGCCTTCGTTGGCCCAGATTTTGACGGTCGCGTCTTGGCGTGGGGCTCCCGTCTTGGCATCCAAGACGAATCCTTCGAGTGTGCCCTCGCCATGTTTGGTGCGCAGAACCAAGGCAAGATCGCTGACCCAAACCTCCGCCATACTGACTTGATTGTCGGCTTGCTGGAAATCTTCTCGATGACTGGCGAACAAGAAATACGAACCGGGTTTCACATCCTCGGGCACTTTGACTGACTCGAGTTGCTCTTGATAGTCCTCGGTTTTGGGCAAGTCGGCGGACCATCGTTTAACGACATTGCGGGTCATTAACGCGTTTTGTTCATTTTGATTCAAGTTCATCGGTTGGTAGCGATTCGAATTGACGAATTCATCAAAATCGAATGGCACCAATCGAAAGTACACTTTGTCGACGTTGCGATAACGCACATCAATGGTCGGCCACGGGGCATTCCAAACACGTTCGGTTGTGATCGAAGCGGACGGCGATTCGATCTGCTGGATCAAGTTGAAACAGCGTGCGCCCCCGACGCTATCGGGATGCTGAGCCAAGCCTTGTTCGGCAACTTTCTTGGCGGCGACGAAATCGTTCTCGCTTTGCAGCACGGTGGCGAGCTGATGCAGCGCGCGAGCGGAGATCGGATGCGTGGCATGTTGCTCGGCAAACCGTTTGAGCGCCGCCTTGTAACGGGCGTCCTTCTCTTCGCCAAAGGCGTGGTTGTTCGCGAACTCGAGTCGATGCAGGTCCGTGTCGATGAAGGCCGATGGATCTTTGTCGTCGCGATGAAACGCCAGCAATTGTTGATACAGGCGAATCGCTTTCAGCTTGGGCGAATCGTTGTCCTCGGTGATGGGATTCCAGTCCAGGAACGCTTCGGCCGAAGCGAAGATAGGACTGTCCGCCGAGAGATCAAACGCATCCTCGCTACGCGCCCCGGCCTGTTCCGCCGACGAGTAGAATTCGAGCGCTTCGTAGACCAAGAAATCCCACAGCGTCGGACGATAGGAATCAGGGGCGGAGCCCTTTTCGATCAGTTCGTCGTATTGAGCGATCGGAGTCTTCTGAAGCACATCGCGGTTCTCGAGTGCCTTGTCGAATTGGGCCGCGGTGACTTCCAAGATCCGTGGCAAGTCCCACGTCGTGATGTCATCGCTGGCGGGAGCGGCCGTTTGCGTTCGTTGCAGAAATCGCCAGCGGTTTTGTTGGAAATAGTGCCAGTACCAATGGGCAACAATCGCCTGCATCACCGGTTGCATCTCGGCCGGAGACGGTTCAATCTCGGCGGCCATGCGAGCAATTTTTTCCTCCGGGCGATTGCCTTGAATCGTCCCTTCGAGCGAGATCTTCAACCCGATGGCCTTGATCGCTGCAGCATACTGCTTCTCGGCCTTCGTTTTGACAATGATCGGCTCGAGTTTCTCGATTGCCGTTTTCGGCAACCCTTGATTGATCGCCTCCTGGACCTCGGGCCAAGTGGCCTCAGTGGGGTCGGCGGCCCACAGCCAAGTGGCACATAACAGGACTAAAATGCTGGCAAAACCAAGTTTTTGCAGATTAGAAATTGAGTACGACAAGAGAAAACTCGCACGGTTGGGGGAGCTTGAGAGGAGCGTCTGTTGGGATGTTAACGAACGCCGGGCGAGTTTATTAGCTGAGAAATGTTTTTTTATTCCGGCAACTCAGCTGAGGGCGTTTGAAGTTGCACGTTTTTCATCACCCGCAGCGTCAGCGAGGGAATGATCACCCTTGATTCGGTCCCTCGCTAACGCGTCGGGTTACGATTTTATTGGGGAAACGGCGATTTGCTGGGGAAAACGGCAATGCCGTGATTCCAAAACGCGAGGCTTTCCTCGCTCGTTTTCTGGATACGGTTCCGGTGTAAACGAAAGTGCGACGGACGATGACGTCCGCCGCACTCGGTAAGTTCTCTCAGGTTAGCCCCCTACTCTCAGGGACGCCCGGCTCTCAGGTTAGCCCCGCAGAGCGGTGGGTGACTCGCGGTTTTACCTACGAGATCAGCCCCCACAACGTGCGGGCCGACAATGCAACCACGACGAGCAAGCCAATCCAACACAAAATCGTGATCGCAGCGGGAACCGGAAACGGCAACTTCTTTAATTGCCACACGATCACGAGGGCCAGGATTGGGAAGCACAATACGGTGAGAGCTTGTGCAATCACGATGAAGCTGACCAAGTCGATACCGGTGATCGCCACCGTGCTGGCTACCAACCATCCCAGCAGCAGTGCCGCAATCGTGGAGGTGCGAACGCTGGTCGACGACATCTTGCTGTTCAATCCAATGGCATCACAGAATACCACGCCGCCGATCAAGGCGTTCACCAAGAAGGAGCTGGCGGCCCCTGCAAAGATCCCTAACGAGAAAACGATTTTGGCCCAGGCGCCAAACAGCGGCTCGAGTGACATCGCGACGACGCTGGCGTCCTTCAGCTCCTTCGGATCGATTTTGCCGTGCAGTGCGGTCGCTGCGGTGATGAAAATCATCCCGGTGATCAACGCCAACGAGGCAATCCCAACAAAGCTGTCGACCAACCCAACGCGAAGGTCTTTGGGCCCCCAACCTTTTTCTTTGACTTGGTAAGACTGGTAAAACGCACCGGCCACGGAGAACGTCGTCGCGATCATGGCGCCGATACTGAGCCATGAAACCGCCGCGGCGGTGCCTCCGGCCGAGCTGGTCTCGGTCGAGACGGCCAATTTAGGGACGAGCCCCATCGCGATTTCCGAAATCGAGGGCTGGGATGCGATCATGCTCAACCCGAACGCGAGCACCATCATGCCCACCAACACCGCCATCAAACGTTCCACGATGCGATACAGATCGCGACGCCCAAGCACCACGATCGCAATGATCCCCACGTTGACCAATAGCAACAACATTGACTTGGCAATCGGGCTGAGATCGTCCAGTGTCGAGGGGCCGACGAACCCACCGGCGGCCATTAACATCGCATTGTTATTGGAGGCCTGGAACAGCGTCACCGCGATCATCAACGATCCCCCAACGAGCCACGCGGCGGGACGACCGAAGGTGTCGGCGACACTTTGGCAGAGCGTTTTTTGGCTACATACCCCGATCATCATCGAAGCCATCGTCATGCCAATCATCAACAAGCCCGCAAGCGGCACGACCCACAACAGATCCAAGCCGTATTCACAGCCCACGCGACTCGCGCTGACGATGCTGCCCGGACCTAAAACAACCGCAGCAACGACAATCGCTGGCCCGATTCGGGCGAACCGGCTCAGCCAACTAGTGGAACTCGGCCGCGGACTCGAATCATCATTTGTACGGGACTGGTTTGTTTCGCTATTATCTAACACAATCGTCTACCAACTAAAAAAATGGATGGACAGCACGGCCGTCCTGAAATGTTTTTTTACAGCCGAGCTCAATGGAGCATGGGCCGCCAGAGTATGGCACTCCCATCCTCTCACGAATTCAGCTAATTTGAAAAGATGAACATCTTATGTCCGATCCTACAACAACCTCAAAAGTAATGATGCGAACCATTCTAGCCGCTGACCGACCTGCCATGGGGCAGTGGGTAGCCACGCAAGCCGCCGAAGTGATCCGAACCGCCATCGAGCAACAAGGCCACGCTACGATCGTGATTGCCACCGGAGCTTCACAGTTTGAAGTACTCGGCGAACTTGTCCAGCAGCCTAATATTGATTGGTCCTTAGTGACGGGATTTCATCTGGATGAGTACGTCGGTTTGTCGGCCGATCACCCCGCGTCATTTTGTCGCTACTTGAAAGAACGCTTTGTCGATTTGGTGCCGATTTCCAAGTTTCATTTTCTCTACGGTGACCAAGACGCCAGCGAAACGATTGCCAAAACCGGAGCGGAGCTGCAAAAGACCACGATCGACCTCGCTTTGGTCGGCATTGGCGAAAACGCTCACCTAGCCTTCAATGATCCGCCAGCGGATTTTGAGACCCTCGAACCCTACTTGATCGTCAAACTCGACGAAGCGTGCCGTAAGCAACAGGTGGGTGAGGGTTGGTTCCCCTCGCTAGAAGATGTGCCAACCGAAGCGATGAGCATGTCGGTTCAGCAAATTTTGAAAGCGAAGCGGATTTTCTGCAGCGTGCCGGATTCGCAAAAAGCGACCGCCGTTCGCCAAACGCTCGAAGGCGGAATCGATCCGATGATCCCCGCCAGTATTTTGAAGCAGCACGCCGGCGCGACGTTGATCATCGACCGCGCCTCGGCGGGCCAATTGTCGCAAAGCACGCTCGATGAAGTGGAGTCGATCGCGTGAGCGGTTTTGTCGACTTACAGGTCAATGGCTACGCGGGCGTTGACTTCAATTCCGAGGATTTGACCCAAGCCGATGTCGTCAATGTTTGCGAGCGATTAGCCGCCGATGGCGTCGAGCAAATTTTGGCGACGATCATCACTGCGCCGCACAGCCAAATGTGTTCGCGAATCGCGCGAATTGCCAACTGGATCGACACGATTCCCGAGGTTCGCCAGCGGATTCCGGGGTTGCATATCGAAGGGCCGTTCATCAGCCCCGTCGATGGCTTCGTCGGGGCCCATCCGATGGACGCCGTGCAACCGGCGACGGTCGAGGTCGCGCAACAATTTTTGGATGCTGGAAACGGTCATGTCCAATTGTTGACGTTGGCGCCCGAATGCGACGCCGACGCGCGAGTGACTCGGTTTCTGAGCGAGCAAGGCGTGGTCGTGGCCGGAGGGCATAGCGACACCTCGATCGCCCAGTTGGATCGATGTATCGACGCAGGGCTGCGGATGTTTACCCATCTGGGGAACGGTTGCCCCGGTACGATGCATCGGCACGATAACATCATCCAACGTGTGCTCAGCCGTTCGGAGCGTTTGATGATCAGCTTTGTCGCCGACGGGCATCATGTGCCCACGTTTGCACTGAAGAACTATTTGAACTGCATGCCAAGCGAAAATGTCATCATCGTCAGTGATGCGATCACCGCGGCGGGCTTAGGCCCGGGCCAGTACAAGCTCTCAGGGCAAACCGTTTACGTCGATGACGATTACGCCGCCTGGGCCGAGTGCCGCACTCACTTTGCGGGTTGTGCCACAACGCTGCCGCGGATGCAGGAGATTCTCGTCAGCGAGCTCGACGCATCCGACGCCCAGATCGAAGCTTGGATGAAGTCGAACCCCAAACGATTGTTGCGCTAAAACGCGGGCGAGCGGTGAGTTTTTATAGCGCCGCAGCGTTCGCGTTTTGCCTAGCAAATCACAACCCGACGCGTCAGCGAGGGCCTACGTTAAAAGCGAGGTTCCCTCGCTGACGCTTCGGGTTGTCAACATCGGGGAACGTCACAAAACAAAAGCCAAAAACAAAAGCCAAAAACAAAAGCCAAAAACAAAAGCCAAAAACAAAAGCCAAAAACAAAAGCCAAAAACAAAAGCCAAAAACAAAAGCCAAAAACAAAAGCCAAAAACAAAAGCCAGGAACAACGGCGAGGCACGGCAGCGCCACTTTGGCTGCTCCGCGGCTATGCGCCGGCGACTTCGGCTGCTTTGTAAACGACTTGAGCGCGGCGGAAACCGAAACGTTCGTACAAGCGAACCGCCGCCGTGTTGTCGGTTGTCACTTCGAGGTGCATTTGCGACAGTCCAACGGAGCGGAATCCGGCGGCCGCGTGGGCGAGCAAGATCGAGCCGAGTCCGCGACCGCGATGCTCCGGCGCAACGCCCACATTTTGAATCGCTCCCCAGCCTTCGAATTGCAACCCTTGGATGGTCCCGATCGGTTCGGGGCGAGCCGAAGGGGTCGGTTGGTACTGGATCAACCAAGTCGCCTCGGGGATAAAGCTGATGCGTCCCGAAATTTCACGCATCAGACTCAAGCAACCATCGCGGCGTCCCAGGCAGGGAAAGACGTTGGCATCGAGCTCTTCACGGAAACTGCGGTATTTGGCGGTGGCATGATCGCGAATCAAGTCTTCCGAAAAAGGGATCAACTCGAATCCAGCGGGGGTGGGCAGCTCGGCAATGGCGGAGCTTAACAGATCGAACTCCATGCGAAAGCGTTTGAAGTAGGTTAAACCCATTGTCTTAGATCCAGCATCTTGGGCAATCGAAGCACTTTGGTCAGGAATCGCGGGCGCTGACACCACCGCTCTATCTTACCACGCTCGTAGCGGACACGTTTCGGAGAGCTCCGAGCATTGGATATCGGTCCAAGCAAATTCGGGTTTGGGTGACGTTTTTGCCGTTCAGTCAAGTCGTAACAGTCCCATCAGGCAGCGCTGCGTTTGCTCCCTCTGGCGATGATCCCGATTGCCGTCGTTCCGAGCGGAGTTCTTTCGCAGGCACGTCTTCGTTGCTGCCCGCAGCCGCCATCGCAATCGCAGCGTCTCGCCAATCAAGCTCGATGGCTTTGTAGCAGCCGACGTCGTAGCAACCTAGCCAATGCCAGCTAACCCACACCTACCCGTGAACAGGGGGATGCACGCTTCAATGAGGCCACGAGTTTGAACTCGCGGAAGGCCGCATGGATGACCTCCCAACGAACCGAAAACGGCTGTGGCAACGAAACCGGTCAACCCATCGAGGACCGGCGACGAGCCACTTTGGGGCATTGGATCTGGATGAACAAGTTCGGTCACACGACCCGTTCGCTTTTATTGGCCAGCAACGCGTGAGCTCTCGTTGCCACACCGATCGACGGCCGTCACGACCCAATCGGTCGTCGAGGAGGCCACCGCGATCGAGGGTGTCGGCCCCGGATACGTGGTGAACGTCCACTTGTCCGACGCCCGCGTCCAGACACCCCATAACCAAACCGGTTCGTCGTCACCGGGAGTTAGCGTCAGGGTTCGCCCGCCGTTAGCCGTGTGCTCCGTTTTGACTTTGGGTGCCGCAGGAGGCGAATCGTCTAGCCATGTCATCGCCGGTGACAACGCAGCGGAGCGATAGACGCCTGCCTTTAATGTGTCGGCCAGCCCCTCGCGATTCTCCAGCAACGCCTTCATGCTGAAATGAACGTGACCGGGAAATTCGCTGCGCCGGCGAACGACTTCGATCTGGTCGGGGATCTCCTGTTTCTCAAACCCGCGATTCTTGTCGCCGACACGACTCGTGTACATTCCTGGCCAGACGTAGCGGGATTGGGTGTTCTCACTTTGCCAATAATCCAGCAAGACCGGAAAGCTTTGAGCTTTTTGTGCGATCGGCCAATAGAGTTGAGGGGTGAAGTAATCGCACCAACCTTCGTTCAGCCACAGGGCGGCGTCCGCGTAGAGTTCCTCGTACTGGTCAAAACCCGTGATTCCTGGTGCCTTGCCGGGGCGGCCGATCCCGAACGGCGAGATGCCAAATCGCACGTGGGGTTTGATCGTATGCGTCGTTTTGTAAATCTGTTCGATCAAGTCGTTGATGTTCTTGCGACGCCAATCGTCCCGCTCCAGTTTGCCTCCCCCGGCTTGATACTGAGCCCACGAGGCGTCGTCGGGAAACGGAACCTTCTCGCCGTCTTGGGTCACCGGATAGGGATAGAAATAATCATCGATGTGCACTCCGTCGATGTCGTACCGCCGCACGACATCGTTGAAGACGGCCAGTGAGTGCTGAGCAGCCTGTTGGTTGCCGGGATCCATCCATAGGTAGCGGTCGTACTTGATGACGCTCGACGGCATCGTGTGGCTGACGTGGGAATCGGCCAGTTCCCCTGGTTTCATTTGCGCGCGATAGGGATTGAACCAGGCGTGTAGTTCGATGCCACGCGCATGTGCCGCGTTTACCCAGTACTCCAGCGGATCGTAGTAAGGCGCCGGTGCGACGCCCTGTGTTCCCGTCAGGTAGAGGCTCCAGGGTTCAAGCTCCGACGCATACAAGGCATCGGCGGTCGTGCGAACTTGCAACACAATCGCATTCATGTTTAGATCTGCCGCGACGTCCAAAATGCGGTCGATCTCGGTTTTCTGATCCGCAGTGCTCAGCCCTCGTTTTGAGGGCCAATCAATGTTCTCGACCGTCGCGACCCAAGCGGCGCGAAATTCTCTCGGAGCGGCAGGCGGTTCCTCTGACCACGATTCCATTGGCGACGCGGAGAGAAGGCAGCCCAGAACCAATATCAAAATCACTCCGAACCCGCGCATGGTAAATCCTGTCTTCAAAATTTAAAGAACGATATCCAGTACAGTCAGCCGTCATCTTAAACGATCCCGTCGCCCCGTTTGATCCCTCTGAGGAGAGGGAGAGTCAGCGAACGCAGCGGCCTCGCCAAGGGAGCTTTGACGATCCCGTCGAGCTAAAAGTGCCCATCGATTTAAAGTGCCTATTGACTTAAATTGCTTGAGCAACCATTTCGTAGAGGGACAGAGCATTTGCGTGGGGGGAAGACGGTTCGCCTCAGCGGACTCTCCCCCCGGAAAAGTGCTCTGGCCCGCAGAGGGAACAGGCTCCTCAGGGGGGAGCGCGGGCTCTAGCTCGCTCGCGGGGCTGCACCGCCGAGTCACACACGCGATCGTCGATAGCTTCGTTGCTGTGCAAAATGACGCGAATGCTTTTTTGGAGCACAATTTCGACCGGGGACAGAGCACAATTTCGACCGGGGACAGAGTATTTCAGTGGGGGATAAGGCGGTTCGCCTCAGTGGCCTCCCCCCCCCCCCCCCCCCCCCCCCCCCCCC
>NZ_SJPT01000001.1:62543-200111 GCF_007860095.1 Novipirellula galeiformis
TCGAGAGAATCGCGAATCCCAACAGATCAATTCCGAAGGCGGCAGCGAATTGCTGCAAATGCTGTTCGATCCAGACTTTGCGATGGTCGAAGTTTTTTCCCGAGTAAGGATCATCCCCCATCAAGAAACATCGCCGGACAGTTCGATTGTGAACGTGAGCGATCGCGATTTCGCCAGGATCGAAGACTTCGCAGCGTGACAAGCGCCCCATCTTGCACCTCGCCAGAGTTGAAGGAACCGTCCAATCTCCGCTAAGAGAATGGTTCCCCTGGCCCTGTCCAAAGTCAACCCCCGAAATGATGCTCTGTCCCTCAGATTCTGTCCCTCAGGTTCTGGTCCCTCAGGTTCGAGGAACGAGTTCCCCGGTGGGTGGCCACCCCCGAGAAAAGTGCTCTGTCCCTTCGCGACAGTCCCTTCGCGACACGTTTGCCGCAACGAAATTCGATTGAATTTCGTTAATTCTAATACATGGCGACAACCCGCGGCCGAAAACCGCGGAGCGTTTGTCGGCTGATTTAGCCTAGCAATTCCGCTTTTAGCGAAGTCAAAAGCTCGATTGCGTGACCGATTTCTTGCTTTTGACGCACTGGATCTTGCGGAATCTCACGCTCAATCGTCAACGGGCCGGTGTAGCCAATTTCCTTGAGCGTTTTCAAATACTCGCGGAAATTCACCGCTCCCTGCCCCAACGGCACCTCGGCTCCCCAAGTCTTGCCAGGCTGATCACTCCAGGTTCCATCTTTACAGTGGATGCTGCGAACGTGCTTGGCGACCTTCTTCAGCGCTTCGATTGGCTCACCGCTACCGTACAGGATCATGTTGGCGGGGTCGAAATTGATTTTCAAGTTTTCACGTTGCACTTGATGAATGAATTCGATCAATCCATCGGCCGTTTCTTGCCCCGTTTCGAGGTGCAGGTATTGTCCGTTTTTGCTGCAATAATCGCACAGTTTTCGCGTCACTTCCACAATCTCGGCATAACCGTCGTCGGAAGGCTCTTCGGGGACAAAACCGAGATGAAGTGCGATGGTGTCACAACCGAGGTTCTTGGCGAAATCGGAGATCTCAAACATCTCTTCGAGTCGGCTTTGTCGCGTTTCTGCGGGGACCAAACCGATCGTTTTTACCACCGTAGGAATGTCCGCGTAGCTCTCGCCCTCAAATCCACCGAACACGGCGGTGCAACGCACGCCAAGCTTCTCCAATTGAGCCTTTAAGGACTCCGCTGTCGCTGCGGTTCGGTTTCCAGGGTGTGGAGCGTGCAACTGGATCGTAGGAACCTTTAGTTCGGAAATGACGTTCCAGCCGACTCCAAGCCCCGCATCGACCGACGCGAACACACCAATAGGCCAAGTTTCCATAATGAAATCTCTGCTGCGAAATAGGACGGTTAATTTTCAACGCACAGCCTAATACTTCGCACCCGGGAAAACAATGAGATGCGTAACCGCGCGCTGATTGAAGCTTGCCGAGATTTCGGGAACACTAAAAGGTTTCGAGGAGGGTTGCGTGCGGTCGACAGCGGCAGTCCGACGAATAATCAGCTAGAACATGCGTGATGGAACGTCGGATTTGTCAATCACCGTCCACATTCTCGCTAGGCAGGACAAAGGGGAGCATTCCGTGGGGTGACGAAGTACCGGTCTCTCCATTGCAAGTCGACCCGAATCCTCGATTTCATAGCCATTTCAACAAAACGAAGACGGACCGCGGCGGTCGAAACATCTCCTTGGACTGCCCCAATGTCCCAAGGGCACCTCATGTGTGCCAATCCACTCCCTTAATCGATTCATCCCCTCGCAGCAAACCAATGCAAGAACTCGACGACGCGAAGCTTGACGATTCTCTTCCTAATTCCCAACCTGAGAGTTTGTGGGCTCAGAATCACGGTAACGTGCTACTTGTCTTTTTAGCCGGATTGATCGTGGCCGGGTCGGGCATGCTGCTGTACCGCCAATCACGGTCTGTCGCTCCCGGCTTTCCGAATGCAAGAAGAATTGCGGAATTGAATTCCTCGGAGATGCGAAATGTTTCAAGCGACATGGTTTTATTCAAAGTAGCAGGAGCCACTGATGACGAAGGCGCAATCGTGCTGGCGATCTACGATTCCGAAGCTTCGTTTGCGGATCTATCCCAAGCGAACTGGAGCCAGGAAATCACAGTCAGCAACGGACAAGCGAGCTGGACGCTCCCCTTTGTCGATTTACCCGAGAAGTTTGCCGTTGTGGCATTCCACGATAAAAACGGCGATCGTGAATTCAATCGCAATACATCGGAACAGGTGGGTTATTCGAGGCTGGAACCGAACGACAACGAGATCATCGAGCCCAATTTTCAGCAGTCGTTAATCTCGCGACCACCGGCAGGAGGCGAGACGATTCAGATTCAATTGCGGACCAATAGCTGATCCGCAACGACTCCTTGGCTATTGCTTGGACCGCGATTGCATCCAAGAAGCGTATTCCAACACGGTCACGCGGCCATCTCGGTTGAGATCTGCTGCGGCGGGACTCATCAACATCGGTGACCACTCCGATGCCGTTAAAGCTTGGTCGCTGTTCTTGTCATAACGCGAGATAATTCGCTCAGCGGTTTTGATTAACTTTTCACTGGGCTGTTCACCCGAAACCTTCGCAAGGGATGCGGTGGACGACGAGGCGGCGGTAGAACCCGAGGAAGCGGTTTCCGCAACCGGACTCATTTGGCTACCAAGCTCAACGGCTTGTCGAGCTTCCGCGCCGGTGATCACCCCATCGCGATTCAAATCCGATTTGAAAAATTCAGCCAGCACCTCATCAGACCATTCCGTTGCGAACTCGGCCATTTCAACTTGGCCATCGCCGTTACGGTCTTTATCGCTGAAGAAACCGGGAGTGCCTTCGGGTAGCGGTCGCGTTGTGGTGGCTCGATACGATTTACGTCCATGATAGAGGTCAACCTCCTTCACTTCTTTCTTGCCATCACGATTGCGATTACGGGCTTCCTCGCGTTTGCGTTCCGCTTCTTGAGTCTCATTGACCTCACGTCGCCGTGCGTAGCGGACCGCCAATTCGTTCACCGAGAGTTGGGCATCGCCATTGCGATCAAAATCGAGCGGGGTTCCACCGAATCGCCCTCGCGACAATTCATCCTTTGATAACTGACCATTGCGATCACGATCGTATCGCCGCAGCGTTTCTTCGGCTTCCTGTTTGTCCTTCTCACTAATTTGAACCGACATCAATTCCGATGCCGCCCCAAACCCCAACAGAGGCACGGGATCAGTTTCGACTCCGAAACCAGGGACGAGAAGTTCAGCGGTCCAGGCTTCAGCGCTACTATCGCCGCCCCGATCGCTGCCACCGCGGCTTCTTCCGCGGTCGTCCCCGTCTCCCCCTTCACGTTGTTCACGCATCTTCTCAAACGCCTTAGCGATCTTGTCGATGGGGATCGGCTTTCCTGGAACGACACTGCTGTCGACTTGCTGGACGCGGCCAAGAATGAATTGGGCAGGCCCCTGTTGCTCCTCCGGATCGAGCACGCCATTTTTGTTTGTATCAAAGCGACCTAGCATCGAACTGGCGTCGAATCCGCCTCGGCCACGACTAAATCCCCCCCGGCCTCCTTCGTCGCCTCCCCGACCACGGTCCCCCCCTCCTCGGCCACGGCCACCGTCATCACCCCCACGGCCGCGGTCAAAGCCGCGCTGGCCTAATGCGGGTGGAGCCAAACAGACACACGCAACCCATAGGATGCAAAATGACGCCGCGAAAGATCGTTTGATGTTCATGCTTGATTTAACCACGCCCGATGGAAAAGGTTCCGTGTCAGGCATTGTAATCGAGCCTGGGTTTACTCGCTGGTTTCGCTCAGTGGGACTTCGCTATAGAGAGCCAACATCCCGCCGATTTCCTCGATCCGTTTCTTGTCTTGCTGGCTCAAACTGGCAATCAATTCGTGTTGCGAGCGGAATCGATCGACCTTAACTCCCCTGCGAATCGTCAACGTCGTTTCTTTGGGAATCTTGCCGTCCGACGCGACGCGTTGACTAAGGGTCATCCGGGCGAAGGGGGGTAAGCCGCGGCGATGGACGAGATTTAGCCTCGAAGCAAGGTCGACGAATTGGCCATAACGAATCGCCATCGCGATATCGGCAGGTGTTTGAACGGTCGTTTCGTAGCGGGCGTCCCCATAGCTAATCCGGTAGCGATCCGACTCCAACTCGGGGGTTGCGAGGATCCCCAGACGCTCTTGTTGTTCGCGGGTTTCAGCCGCCGCACGAGCCTGCGCCGTGATTCGGATCATGTCTTCGGTGTCGATTGTGGTGCGGGTTTTCGCATGGCGATCGAGTAAAATCACTCGTTTTCGATCGGGGTCATAGACGGTGGCGTAGCGGCCTTCGATTTCCGCCAAATCGTAAGTCAAATTCCCCGCAAACAAAATGAGATGTTTTGCAGAGGGGTTTGAACTCCAATTCTCGTAAATTTCCGTCGTGATTCGGAAATCGGCCGTTTGCGCTGACGCGATGGAGGACATGCCCAAAAACATCATCATCACGATCCGAACGGTCGTGTAGCGGCATTGGGGTGGTTGAAGCATTGGAAGCATGACAATCCCGGATACGATAAAGGAAAGATCCTCAGAGTGAGTTGGATTCCAAGGCATCCACCTGGACGCTTTAGCGGCCCAGAGCGTAGAAAAGACGATAGGATCACGTCCAGACCAACTCCGATTCGGCGATTGACGCTTGTTGACGCACCGTTGTGGGGCAACCAACTCCACTCCGGTTGGCGATGACGTGTGAGACATGCCCCCCTTTGTCGACTTGCCCCTTTTGTAGAGACGATCGCAGATGCGCCGTACACTTTTTTTGATTCCTCACGAAATCGCTGGACTGCCAATTTTTGGCTTCGGCTGGGTGCTGATTCTGATGGTCATTGCCCTCCTGTTTCGAGTCGTGCAGGTCAAACGCAGTGGCGGTTCGGTGGGCGGATTCATGGCAACCGAAGGGCTGATGTGGGCTTTATTCGCCGCCGCAGTCGCAATTGTGTTGCCAAGCGTTGAACTTAAAAATGTGGCGGGCGAGCCTGTTGGGATGGCGATCCGAGGTTACGGCGTGATGTTGTTGCTCGGGGTGCTTTCCGCGGTGGGCTTGGCCATGGTTCGCGCCAAGCGACGTGGGATCGATCCCGATGCGATTTTGAATATGGCCCCCTGGGTGTTTATCGGGGGAATCGCCGGGGCTCGGTTATTCTACGTGGTTCAGTATCGCGACCACTTTTTGACCGACTCTCTGGCCGAGACGATCCGCCGCATGTTGACGTTTACCGAAGGGGGACTTGTCGTTTATGGCGCTTTCATATGCGGCTCCTTGGCGGGTGCCTACTACATTTCACGTCATCGCTTGCCGCTGTTAAAACTGGGGGATGCCATCGTTCCTTGTATGTTTCTCGGTTTGTTTTTTGGCCGCATCGGCTGTTTGATGAACGGATGCTGTTACGGCGGCCAATGCGAGAATTACTGGGCCGCGTTACAGTTTCCGCCAGGCAGTCCCGTTTATCAGGACCAGGCGACGCGAGGTGATCTGCTGGGGCTGCGATTTGATCCCACCTCGGGCAACGTCACCCGAATCTCACGTGGAGGACTCGCGGAGCAAGCGGGTATCGAACTGGGCAGCGTCGTTGAGCAAATTCGGATGGACGATGGCTACCAAGAGGCATTCACGAAAAGTCTGCCTCGCGAACAAGCACCGCTGGGCGTGATCGCCATGATCGATGGCAAGATTCACCGTTGGTCCCCCGACCAATTACCTCAACGCGCGATTCCGGTTCAACCGGCCCAATTGATTAGTAGTATCTCGGCAATCGTTTTGTGCCTGCTTCTCTGTGCGGCGTCTTATGTGGTGCGGCGTGACGGATTGGTGATGTTGCTGGGCTTTGCATCCTATGCGGTGCTACGGTTTGTGCTGGAAATCGTTCGCGTCGACGAGCAGGGGCAATTTGGTACCGATTTATCGATCTCTCAATGGGTTAGCATTGCAGTCTTGACCGGCTCACTTGCCGGAATGATTGCGTTGTATCGCCGAACGAACGATGCGGAACAAGCTTCGCTCGGCGAATCGGGTGGATGAAAGTGATGGAGGAACATGACTTTCGATCGAGTACGCAATTCGGTTTGGATCGATGATCCATCGCTAGACGCCGCTGAATATCAGCGAGCGAGAATCAGTATGGCGAGGTGGAATCGTTTTACGGGGATCGCCGATGGGCTCTATCGCCAAATCGCCCGCTACCAAATCGCTCATCGAGGGCGACGCCCGTTGAGGGTGTTGGATGTCTCCACCGGCAATGGAGATCTCGCGGTCCGTTGGGCGGTCCAGGCGGCTCGTCATCGTTGCGATCTTCACATCACCTCCGTCGATCCCAACGCTCACTCCATCGCCGAGCAACAACGTTTGGCGAAACAGTCGCAGGTCGAGGTGCAAAGTGTTCAACTCGATTGCATTGCCTCGCCGCTGCCCTGCGGTTTTGATGTCGTCGTATGCTCGATGCTCATGCACCGCTTGGACGAAGCACAGGCGTTCCGTTTGTTGCAATCGATACAGTTTTCGGCGCAGCAGGCGGTGATCGTCTGTGATTTAAATCGCAGTCGTTTAAATCATGCCTTGGTGAAGTTGGCTTCGCGTCTATGCACCCGTTCGCACGTCTATCGGCACGATGCGGTGGCCGGGATTCAAGCCGCGTTTAGCGAGCAAGAGATTTCTAGAATCGCGCAAAGTGCGCTGGCCCGCCCGATTCAGTTGCGTCCGCTGTTCCCATGCCATTTCCTATTGGTTGCCGACGAAACGGTCGATCCGGTCGTGGCGTCCGCTTTTGCTTGACCGGCTCGTCGTCGCCGCAGTCTGATCGCGATCGCAGAATTGGCTGTCTGACGGTGGTCGCCGCGTTGCGGAGCCGGCAACGCAACGCCCGCTCGCCGCGGTGATGCCGGCAAACGGCCTGATTTACCTCCCCTTTTTCGAACCTCGCGTCACGCCTTTGCTTTCCCTCGAAGCCGCTGGCGATTATGGTTGTCAGTGGTGTTTCTAAGCCGTATCCCGATCGCACTCATCGTACTCTTCCTCGACTTCAATCATGAAAATCCTTGTAACTGGCGGATGTGGTTTTATCGGAACCAATCTCGTTCGTCATCTGTTGGCCGATACCCATCACGACGTCGTTAATTTGGATAAATTGACTTACGCCGGGAATCCCCACTCCCTCGCCGATGTCGCGAATTCGCCACGCTATTCGTTCGTCCAAGCCGATTTGGCAGACCCCGTCGTGGTGGGTGAGGTGATGGAGTGTGTCGAGCCCGATGCGGTCATGCACTTGGCTGCGGAATCGCACGTGGACCGTTCGATCGATGGGCCCTCGGAATTCATCCAAACCAACGTCGTGGGCACCTTCAATCTGCTCGATTCCAGCCTGAGGCTTTTCAACCGTTTGTCACCCGAGCGGCGTGACGCGTTTCGCTTCCTGCACGTCTCCACAGATGAGGTCTATGGTTCGCTTGGCGATACCGGATTGTTTACCGAGACAACTCGCTACGATCCTCACTCGCCTTATTCGGCGACCAAGGCGGCTTCCGATCACTTGGCTCGCGCTTGGAAGTCGACCTATGGGTTACCGGTTCTCGTTACGAATTGCTCGAATAACTACGGTCCTTATCATTTTCCGGAGAAGCTGATTCCGTTGATGATTATCAAGTGCTTGAATGAGCAACCTCTGCCCGTTTACGGCGAAGGGTTGAACGTGCGTGATTGGTTGTACGTGGAGGATCATGCGCGTGCCTTGGTGACCGTGCTGACTCGAGGAACTCCTGGCGAAACCTACAATATCGGTGGTAACAGCGAACGACGAAACATTGATCTCGTGCATGCCATTGTCGGAATTCTCGATGCCATCCGGCCGCGGGCAAATGGAACCAGCTACGCCGAGCTGATCACCCATGTCGAAGATCGCCCGGGGCATGACTTTCGCTATGCCATCGACTCAAGCAAGATCCAGACTGAATTGGGATGGAAACCGCAACGCACGCTGGAAGAGCGGTTGCGAGAAACCGTCCAGTGGTACTTGGAGCACCAAACATGGTGGCAAGATATTCTGAACGGCAAGTATCAATTGCAGCGGCTTGGTGGCGGCGCAAGTTAGTTGCCCAGCGCTCGCAGCGCGACGTTCCCAAGGCTCTCGAGAACAGGGCCTAGCGGTGGCGGGGCAATTCGCACAGACGCGCGTTCCAGGAAGCGACCGTGCGCGATTCCCAGGTGAACCACGATTCGCATTTCGCCACGAAGAAAGTGCCGTGAGTGGGGTAGTAAGCCGGGTTCTGTGACGCGAGTTGCCTCGCGCCGACGACCATTTATCTGTGCACGACGATTGCTCGTCGCCTCGGTTGCGACCTACCCGAATGTCGATAGCGAAACGGATCGCTTCGCGGGAGTCAGCCCGAAAGCCAATCCCCTGCACTCTGTTTGGTCTAGCTCCGGATGGGGTTTACCAAGCCGATCGAGTCACCTCGACCGCTGGTGCGCTCTTACCGCACCGTTTCACCCTTACCACGCATTGAATTTGAAAGTCCCGAAAGACAATCGCCTGCAACCGTTCGGCGGTCTATTCTCTGCTGCACTTTCCCTAGCCTCGCGGCCGGTCGACGTTATCGACCATCCTATCCTGCGGAGCCCGGACTTTCCTCCAGTTTGCCCGAAGGCACCCCAGCGATCGTCTTGCCCACTCACGGCACTCGCCCAAGATGATAGATCCTGTCAAAGAGAACAAGGTTCGTCTCTAGAGTGTTAGCCCAGTTTGTGGATAATGAAGCGAGAAATGTTCCTGTTCCCTAGCGCGTTTCACCAAGGTGGGGGGCAAGCTACGCTCTGCTAACCTTCGCAGGGTGGGCGACGGATCATCAGAAGTGCTGGGAATCGTGAGTCCTGTTCCCCCCCTCGTTCCCATCCTTTTTCCCCGTACCACAAGATGACACGATTGAACGAGCCAATCGATGCGACCGACTTGGCCAATTCAAGTGATCGACCCGATCCCGACGGGGACACATTGGGGCCCGACGGGGTCTTGTCGGGGCCCGACGGGGTCTTGTCGGGGCCCGACGACCGCGATTCCGAGGGCGGTTATCCCAAGAGTGACGGCGATCACGATCCGCCCGCGGCATTGCTTCGCAACGTCAGCATCGCGTTAGTGGGGCGTTTCGGTAGTATGACGCGTCGAGAAGCAGCAAATCTGCTCCGCTCCTATGGCGCCACGATCGTGGAACAAAAGGCGACCGACGTCGACTGGGTCGTGATCGGCGCCGATCAATCGCCGGTGCTCGAAGCGGAGCTGCTTAGCGAAGCGACGCGGCACGCGATCGCGACGGGAAGTCGTGAAATCGTTTACGAATCGGAACTGTGGCAACGTCTCGGATTAGTTGACTTCGAGCGATCCGCCCAGCGGTTATACACTCCGGCCATGTTAGCCCACTTACTGGGGATCTCCGTCCGCGTCGTCCGGCGTTGGCAACGCCTTGGGCTGATCACGCCGGTCGAAACAATGCACCGCTTGCCGTACTTCGATTTTGCGGAAGTGGCGGTGGCAAAACGGTTGGCGAATTGGATTGCGGAGGGAGAAAGTTCGACCGCGATCGAGCAACGCTTAGCACAATGGGTCGAACTGTTACCGGAGATCCATCGGCCGCTAGAACAACTCTCGATTTTGGTCGAAGGCAAAACGGTATTGCTGCGACATGGCGAGGGGCTCGTCGAACCGGGAGGCCAGTTGCGGTTCGATTTCGATGCGTTCAACGAAACCGAGGTGCCTCTGTCAAGCGATGACATCGGCGCGGGACAAGTCTTGTCGATGGTGCGTGAAGATGACACCTCCTTCCCGCTCAGCGGACGTGCTCAGGACGAGAGGGACGAATTGCTGCAAGCCGCCTACCAAGCCGAGGATGAAGAGGACTTGCAACGAGCGATCGATTTCTATCACGCGATGCTGGCTCGAGACGGCCCTCGCGCGGATATCAATTTTCAAATGGGTGAGTTGTTGTACCGGTTGGGAGAAACGATCGCGTCACGCGAGCGTTATTATAGCGCGATTGAGATTGATCCCGAGTTTGTGGAGGCCCGGGCTAGTCTCGGTGTCGTGTTAGCCGAAACGGGGCAACCGGAACTGGGGGTCGCTTCGTTCCAAGGCGCGCTCGCCATTTTCGAGGACTATTCCGACGTGCACTACCATCTTGCCAAGACGCTTGATCAATTGGAACGAAGTGTCGAAGCGATTCACCACTGGACGCGTTTCCTTGAACTTTTCCCCGACAGTCCCTGGGCTGACGAAGCGCGACAACGACTCGCGCGGGGTGAATAAGAATCTCCCCCGCGTCCGCTTCGCGATCAATACGTCCCCATCGGCCGTCGATTAACGCCGACGAGCAACTGTTTCAACGCTTGACGCAGCTCCCGCACTTTCAGCGGCAAGCCGAGCATCTTGCGATTAGAACCACGCAGTGCTGCTTGGATCAAATGCGTTTGTCGCCGATCGATCAACAGGATACTAGGAATCCCGGCCGTCATTTCGTCTTGGGCAAATTGGTTATAGGCATCGACCGCATCGGCGCCGAGTTCCGATGCACCGAAGATGACACAGTCGGCGGGTTGTTCCTCGGCGTCCGCGAACCGGGCCAACGCACGATTGGGATCTTGGATGATCAAAACCCGATAGCCACGCGCCTTCAAGCGGTCACGAACCGCATTCTGTAATGCTGCTTTCGATTCGACTAGCAACACAACGTAGCCCTCTCCCTCGTTCGAAGGGATCTCGTCATCATCCTGATGCTCGGCCATCGGTTGGTGATAATTGTCCGCGGGAGAGCTCGTCACCCCTCGCTCAATCAACATGATCGCCTTGCGCACATCGGCCTGCATTTCAGCAGCGGATTGATAGCGTTGATTGACATCGAACCGCATCGCTTTCTGGACGATCTGGTTAGCCACACCGGGAACATCAGGAGCGAGTTCGTGGAGTGGTCTGATGTCAATGAATCGATTGACGTTCAAGCGTTGCAAGCGGTCGCGTGTTTCGGACAATGCAGGCTCGCCAGCGAGCATGTGGTACAACATGTTGCCGGCGAAGAACACATCGCTTCGCGGGTCATCTTTGCGAACACCGGAGCCACGCTCCAATGCGGCGTAATCGATCGCGCGAGCATTGGGACAATCAGCAATTTGTTCTGGGTTGTTGCGATCCGCCAATGCTGCCAAGCCAAAGTCAACGAGTTTTGCCTTGCCATCGGTCGAGATCAGTACGTTGGAAAGCTTCAAATCGCGGTGAGAGATCCCCAACGAAGCGGCGTGGGCCAACGCCGACGAAATGTCTTGGATCAGACTGAGCGACAAGTCGGCAGGCAGCTTGCCACGAATGCGAACCAATTCGCGCAACGTTTGCCCCTCGACAAATTCCATCACCAAGAAGGGGTTGCGAACATCCGGAACGACGTCGTAAATGCTGACGATGTTAGGGTGTCGGAGACGCAAACCCATACGGCCTTCACGCAGGAATTGCTCGAGTTCCTTCGGCTCGTCGCGAAATCGTTTGCGCAACACTTTGATGGCGAAGATGTTTCCATCGCGTTCGGCTCGATAAACGCGAGCAAACGTTCCTGCACCAATCAGATACTGGACCTTGTAGTCGCCGTAAAAGTAGCCGCTGCGGTCACCACGTAGCAGTTTTTCCGTCTGCAGCGTCGAAACAATTTCAAAACGCTGCATGGCGTCAATCATCTCCGCCAGCGTGACTTCTCCTGCGCCCACTTCATTGCGGACACGATCGACCGCACGCGGGTCCGCCAAGCCAAGGTCTTTGATACGTTGGACGAACTGATCGGGTGTCAAACTCATACAGATGGTTCAAGAACGAACGTGAAAAGACGACCAAGTGTTGGCAGGCAGAACGCAAAACTAGCATTCTACACCGAACCGAACTCGATTTATAGCAGCGGACGAGAGAATCGCTCCCGCAACAAGGGGGGGGCGTTCCTATTTTGCGGCCACCGCCGTCGCAACAACGCAAAGATTTCGAACCGACGCCCTCAGGGAAAAGTCGCGATCAAAATGGCGGTTAAGTCCCCCCCCCACAATCGCTTGCTAATCGGTGATCGCTTCGAGGGCGTCAAGCGCCGCTCGAGTTTGGGGGATCCCACCGAACTCGCGTGTCACTTCCTTCAAACGGACCAATGACTGGAAGTAAAGCTTTTGTTTCTCGCTGGCGGGCGAACGCGATGGGGTGGCTTCCGATGTCGCTCGAGTTCCCTTTCCCTGCGGTCGCCCCGGCTTGGATACGTTGCCTTTTTTCTTCTTTGAGTTCGAACGAATCGTGCTGATGTATTGAGTGCTAACCTCAATACCCTGCTTCTTCAGTTCGGCACTCACTTGAAGCGGTTTCGCTTTGGGGTGCGAATCGTAATAGTCTCGAATCGCTTTTGCACGATTCACCCTCTTCACTTGTGATTTGGCCATGATGCGAATTCACGGTAATGTGAAGCCTATTTCCAGGTTCTTGAAATGAACTGACAACAGGTAACAGTAAGGTAATTACCCAATCTGTCAATCATTGTTTCCGGCCGACATGAACCGAAAGAGCACGATAGCCCCTTCCCAATGGCTGCAAAATATACCTTAGTGTTACATCCGAGGAACCGTATTGATTCCCAACAAGGATAAAGCCAAGCGAATCACGCGGCCGGTTAATGCTACCAATGCCAAACGCAAGGAGGCGATGGCGTCGCTCTCCGCTTTCAAGACGTGACAATTGTCATTAAACACGGCGTACGCTTTGGCGGTTTCGTACAAGTAATCGACCAAGGCGTTAGGCGCGTAATCTTGGTGGACCGACACTAACGCCTCTTCGAAGCGGAGCAATTTCATTGCCAATGCCCGCTCGGCTGGATGAGTAAAATCGGTCACCTGGGGGTCGATCGATGTCACCTCTTGCTCCCTCTGACCGGCTTTACGCAAAATGCCTTGGGTGCGTGCATAAGCGTATTGGATATAGGCGGATGTATTCCCTTCGAGTGCCACCATTTTGTCCAAGCTGAAGCTGTAGTCGCTGGTGCGATGATGCGAAAGGTCCGCATACTTGATCGCCCCGTGTCCGACGGTTTGCGCGACGTTGGTCAGTTCGGCGTCATCCATCGGTGGGTCAATTTTATCCAGACGTTCGGGGTTGCAAACGACTTCGCGTGCGCGTTGCACCGCATCGTCGAGCAGTCCCTCGAGTCCAATCAAGGTCCCACTACGCGTTTTCAGTGGCTTACCGTTTTCCCCCAACACGGTTCCAAAATTAACGTGAACCATCTTCACGTCTTGCATGCCAATCCGCTTTGCGACGGCAAACAGTTTGTCAAAGTGTTCGCTTTGGCGCGAATCGACGACGTACAGAATCTCGTCGGGTTTAAATTCTTCGAGTCGATATTTCAGCGTCGCGATGTCAGTCGTCGCATACAGATACGCCCCGTCCTTTTTGCGAACGATCATGGGAGCATTGAACTCATCAAGAAAAACGCAGACGGCCCCTTCACTGTCGCGAGCGAGCCCCCGTTTCTCAAGCTCCTCGACAACGCCAGGAAGCAGCGGGTGGTAGAAACTCTCACCCAACGTGTGGTCAAACGTCACGTTCAAGCGTTTGTAGATGCGATTGATCTCGTCTTTGCAATGGGGCAAAAACTGAGTCCACAGCTCGAGATTCTCCGCATCACCTTGATGCAACTTGACGGTCTCTTCGAGAACGGCGTGATCGACATCGGAGTGGTCGTTGGCTTGTGCAAGCAGCGTAGGGTCACTTTCGACTTGCTCAATCTTTTCTGAGAGCGACTGGGCTTGCGATTGAAGTGCTTGCTGTTTCTTTTGGGCCGACGCAAGGCTCTTCTTGGCACTCTTGAGTGTTTTAGGATCGGTGGTCGCATCGACCGTTTGGCGGGCGTTCTCCACTTCGGATTTCGCCTCCGCCAACTGAGCTGGGAGCCCTTCGGCAGCCCGTTTTGCCTTTCGATACTCGATCAATTGATTCACCAATCGATACAGCGAGGCCAGCTCGGGGACCGGGTTTTTCGCAACTTTCTCTGGATCCCCAAAGTGCTTGTAACCATAGATAATGATGCCAAATTGAGTTCCCCAATCGCCCAGATGATTGTCCGTAATCACCTCATGCCCGAGGAATCCGATCGTGCGTGCCAACGCATCGCCGATGACGGTGCTGCGGATGTGCCCGACATGCATCGGCTTGGCAACGTTTGGCGAGGAGAAATCGACAATGACTTTGCGTTTTGGATTGGCAACCGAGACAAGGCATCGCTCATCGACGAGCATCGCACGCAGCTGTTGCAACAGAAACGAAGTCTTCAAACGCAGGTTGATAAAACCGGGTCCGGCGATCTCGGGCGGTTCGCAGCAAGTGTCGACGTCAAGGCGTTCAACAATCTCCGCGGCCAAATCGCGTGGATTCTTGCCAAGCTGTTTTGACAACGGCATCGCACAATTGGCTTGATAATCACCGAAGCTGGGATCATTGGTCGAACGGATCATCGACGCAAACGGAGCCGGATCGTCAACGAGCGTACGAAGGGCGTCGGCAAAGCGAACGCTTAGAAAGTTTGGGAGATGCATCGTGCAAAAATTCCAGCCAAGAAGCGATTAGAGGTTCTAAACCGTTTGATGTTTTCTCGTTTGCTCGCACCGCCAACGGCGGCTCCACGAATTGCCGGGCCTCGAAATTGCGTGGCCGTCAAAAATGTGGGCGAACGAGAGTGGGGGCAACGTTTGTGTGGGGTAACGGTTTTCGTGCAGCGTGCCGAGGTGGGCTTCGCCCCAGCTCTCTTCTCACGCCGGTTCACGAAAAGTACCTTGCCCTGACAACGCCAGCGGCACCCCAATTGATTCTCTTGACGCGGCCCCTAGCCCTGGGGCTTTAAACCAAGCTCTTCGAGCGGAATAGGCTTGCCATCGGCCCATAGCGACTCGAGATCGTAGTACTCGCGAGTTTCTTCATCAAACAAATGAATGACGACGCTGCCGTAATCCAAGACGATCCAACGGCTGTCCTGATAACCCTCGATCCCGAGGCGTTCGTCGCCCAACGTTTTTTCCAACACATCGTCAATTTGCTCGCTGATCGCGTGCAATTGTCGACGGCTCGATCCGGTGGCCAATACGAAGAGATCGAATTCGGCCGTTTGATCGCAAACGTCCAAGACCATCACGTCTTGCCCCTTGTTGTCCAGGGCGACTTGAGCCGCAGCGGCGGCCAACTTGCGGCTGTACTCCACTCCATGCGGGCGAATGGCACGCGATGGCTGGGACATGGGATTGGGATCCGCAGCGTCGCCCGGTGGAGTGGGGGCACTTGCGTTTTCGCTCGAGTTTTCCATCGGGAGTGCAGATTCAGCGTCTTGGTTGTTTTCGTTAGCTTGTTCGGTCATACCACGAAGTTTAATGTTTTTACGAATTCTGTCACGCACCAAGCAAGCAAAACGTAGCGAATATGCTTGGGATATTGTGTCGCCGAGCGTTAAGGTCCCCCCACGGCGGCTCTGATTGTGACTACGAGCCCCTCAAGCATCGTTGTTCTCCCGGTTTTAAGGCAAACAGCCCATTGGGTCCTACTGGGCCTATTCCTCCTGTTTCTCCTATCTCTCCGATGGCGTTTCGTTTGGCTGGGTGTCACTGCCTCCTTGACAGTGGGATGCATGGCTCTTGCCACGTGCTCCAGTCGAGGCGTTTTCTAAAAGTGTCCCCCCGGAGCGAAACATCCGCCCTCCAGAGAGACATTCACCCTCCGCAGAGACTTGTGTTCCCACTGGAAACGGGAACATCAAAACGAGGCGCAGGGGCGTGAGAGACGCCCGGCTCGTTGGCGATCCGTTGGCGTTGAGAGCTTCGAAATCGAGCAACGGCCAGCGGCGGATCACTCGGCCCAATGTCAATCACCCGATAGCGTGACTCGTCACTGCTGAGGATGAGGGTACACGAGGTTCCCTGCCCCCCCCAAATCGCACCTACGAAGGCCAGATATAAAAATGAAAAATCATCAACTGAATTTACTGGCGTTTTTACTCGTAATTGCGGTTGTCTCGGTCGGCTGCACTCAAGGAAGCTCCTTAGCATGGCGTCGCAACGTAGCAAGCAACGTAGCAAGCGATGTCATAAGCGATGTGATAAGTGATGCGGAACCGGCGAGCATCGATAGGATAGCGACTAGCCAACCTGTCATGGAGCGGCCTGCGATCGAGGAATCTCCCGCCGTCGTTGCGCCCACCACATTCGTTCGTGTGGCATCGGAGCCCGAATCGCTGCGTCCCACCCTAGTCACATTGCCCAGCGATGGCGATCTCACAGAATTGGTCCGCACGGCTACCGGGCCCGTCCTGCTCGATTTCTATGCCGATTGGTGTGGGCCATGTCGCGTCCAAGGCAAAATTTTGCATGACTTGGAAGAAACGGCCGCCGAACACAACACGACGATCATCAAGATCAACGTCGATGAACACCAACAAATCGCACAACAGCTTCAGGTTTCGAGCCTACCGACACTCGTGATGATCCGCGATGGCGAAATCGTGCAGCGGCAATCCGGAATCATGCGAAAGCCTCGTCTGGAAGACTGGATGCGATAGTTCGCGATGCGATGACGCCCGCCCCAATGTCGTTGTCATCATGGCGGACGATCTTGGTCATGGCGACATTTCCTGTTAAGGATCGAGCTCTCGGGCACCACCCAACATCGATCGATTGGCGAGCGATGGGCCCCAATTCACCAGCTGCGACTGCTCGGCATCGACTTGCACCCCGCCCCACGTTTCAATGCTGACGGGAAGCGATGCGTTTCGCAGAAGGTCGCAGTCGTTAAGACGGGCGTGATCCGTGTGGCTCAGAACTGAATGTCATCATCATCTTCATCCTCGTCGTCATCGCGATCGGGGTGAAGTGGGTCATCGGGATCGAAGAACAAATCGGCTAAACCGAGCGGTACGGCGTCACCGCCGAGCGTCCGCTTGCGACGCTGGGCTAGTGATTCCAAGTCAACCGCCTCTTCGCCGAGACACTTCTCCAACGCTTCCTGCCACGCTTCGTCGGCGTTGATCGGATGGCCACTGTCCTGCATCATTCGCTTGATCGCAAAACGAAGCAAATTGATGCCATCGCGAGGTGAAAAATCGAGTTTTAGCTCGTGCGAATGTTGTAGAAACTCTACCGTCATCGCCAGCATCTCGGGTTGCGCGAAGGGCAAATGGTATTGCAGGATCGACATTTCGTCTTGCTTGCTTGGAAAACCAACGCTGAGGGTGGGTTGCAAGCGACTCATAATGTAATCGGGGATTTCAAACGTCGATTCATCTTGGTTCATGGTCACCGTGGCGCGAAATTCCCGCTCGGCATGGATGGTAATTCCCGCGACGATGGATTCGACGTAACGGCGTCCATCGAGCAGCGGGGCAAGCGATGCCCACGACTTCTCGTTCATCCGATTACCTTCATCGAGGATACAGATGCCGCCGGTGATCATTGCGGTCACGAGCGGTGAGGCGTGATAAGCAATCTCGCCCCCTTGGCTGAGCACGGGGGTGACCAACAAATCCTCGGGACGCGTATCGGCGGTGCATTGATAAATGTAGAGCGGACGACCTTGAGCCTTTGCCGCAGCGATTGCCAATTGCGTCTTGCCCACCCCTGGTGATCCAATCAATCGCGGGGTCAGTGGCAAATCCGTTTCATCGACGGAAATCCAGCATGCCAACAATTGCATCAACACCTCCTGTTGACCAATCCATTGACCGGCAGCCTCGTAGGGATGCGAAAGTTTGAGTCGCACCCCATCGATTTCAATAAATCCACGTTCCGCGTTGTTGGCTGCGGCCGTGTCTCGTTGCTCATCAATTCTTGGATTCGAACCAGTCATCCCTGCAAACTCTTTTTGTGGGGGTCAGTGTCATCGTCGGATGACGTGTCAGGTGAAGGTTGGTCGCCATCGCGGCGTTTTAAATGCGGTAAATCGAGCTCCGCTTGATCGACGGTCCACTCGCGCTCGTCACAGGCAAACTCGGAGCCTGACTTGGCCACGCCGCCGCCGACCATTTCTTGCTGTTCGGCTTCCACCGCTCGATGAATCGCAGCAATATATTCGTGGATCGAATGGTCCGAAAAATGGTCAATTTTCCTGCGTCTTAGTCCATGGATGAAGCCCCACCATCGATCGCGACGCTTGAGGATCATCCCGAGTCGCCCAAGCTTGCCATTGCGGTCGATATAGACTTCATTGCCACAATGGCGATAACCAAGCAAAGCTGGCGGTACACGGGTGACAATATCGTTGTTGTTGACGAACCGAAAATGGTCAAGGTTGACGTAATTGACGTACCGGTTGTTACCCACACGAGGGCTGCCGTACGTGTAAAGTTGTTCGGGATTCGCGGGGATATGCGAAAGGAAGCAGCGTCCCGAACAAATCGTTGCCATCGCACCGCCGAGCGAGTGACCACAGAACCATAACGGTTGCTGGTTGCTCATCAATGCCGTTTCAATCATCGGCCACAGATCGTCCACTTCGCGTTTAAAACCGCGGTGCACTTTGCCGACGGTTTCGGCGACCACCGAAGCGGCATTCGCATCGGCTTGGATATCGTTCCATTCATTGGGCTCGGTACCGCGGCAGGCGATCACACAATCAAACTCATTGCGAAATCGAAACGCTTGGGAGCCATCGTGATCGTAGAAGGTGACATCATCAAAGCCAGCAACTTTTGCCGCGCGTCTCGCTTCGGCTTCATCGTTGTACGAAATCATCGACAATTCCGCGAACAGCAATGCACGCTGCAGAAACGTCAGATCGCGAATCGGGCCTTGGACGTTGGAATGAACAACAAATGCGACTTCACCTGGATCGCTAATGATGTTGTTGACCGTTTCTTCGATCATGAGAGTTGCTCCAGTGCGAGGCGTTTGTTTCCAATTCGATTAAGGAAGCGACAACGCCGCTTTGGTCTGAGCGGCGTTGTCGCTTCGCCAGGCTATCGACTCACGCGGCTGGTGATTTAGTTTGAACGCGAAATTTCGTTGGGTTCCAATGGGGGACCTATTTTGGGATGCCCGCCGTCGACGTCAATCTGTTGGCTGAGATGACGCCGCCAGTTTTCATCGTCGACCTGAGGAAAATCGGAGCGAAAATGGACGCCACGAGATTCTGTTCTTACCAGCGCCGCACGGACCGTGCATGACGCAACGAGCAACATATTTTGAAGCTCCCAGCCTTCAACGGTGTCAAATTGGCGTGCCATCACATAGGCTGCAAACGAGCGGATCGAGTCCTCGGCTTCACGCAGTCCCTCGGCATCACGCTCGACTCCGGCCCAACGCCCCATCAAGCTTTTCAGTGAGACGCGAACGTCCGCGACGTCAAAGGATTCATTGTGAGCGTGCACAGGATGCTGGATCGGCAACGCTTCAAGCTTATTGACGCTCTCGGCGGCGGATCGCGACGCAGCCTCCCCCGCGTGCGCCCCATACACGAGGCCTTCGAGAAGGCTGTTGCTGGCCAATCGATTCGCACCGTGAAGGCCGCTGCTCGTCGCTTCCCCGGCCGCCCATAACCCAGGCAAACTGGTCCGTCCTTGGCGGTCCACCGTCACGCCCCCAATCATGTAATGCGCCCCAGGACGAACCGGGATGCGATCGCTGGTAATGTCCAACCCGAACTTGGCACAGGCTTCGGCAATCCCGGGGAATCGTTTGAGCACATGCGCGGCGTCGAGATGTGCCAGATCCAAGTAGACACAGGGATGCTTGGTCGCGTCCATTTGGCGGATGATTGACTGGCTGACCACATCGCGCGGCGCCAATTCACCGCGGGAATCATATTCAGGCATAAAGCGGTGCCCGGTCGCATCGACCAAATACGCACCCTCACCCCTAATCGCTTCCGTGATCAACGAACGCGAGGAGCCGGCGATGTACAACACCGTGGGATGGAATTGAATGAATTCCATGTCACGCAACTGAACTCCCGCGCGATAGGCAATCGCCAGACCATCGCCCGTCGCAACCGGTGGGTTGGTCGATTCACGATAGATTTGACCGGCGCCTCCGGTACAAAGGATCGTTTCTTTCGCCCAAACCATCAACGGGCGATTGTCGGGACCGACAATGATGGCACCGCGACAGCGTCCTTCGTACGTCAATAAGTCGACCGTGAAGGCATTGTCCCAAATTTCCACATTGGGCAGACTGCGTGTGCGATCAATCACCGCTCGCATGATCTCCGCCCCGGTGGAGTCTCCTTGGGCGTGAACGATCCGCTCGCGACTGTGCCCCCCTTCGCGGCCCAGAGAGAGTTCACCGTCGGCTTCGTCAAAGCGCGTCCCCCAGCGAATCAATTCTTCGATTCGACGTGGCCCTTCACGGATCACCATGTCCACCGTGCTGATGTCACATAGATTGCCGCCGGCATGCAGCGTGTCGATCACATGGTCTTCGAAACGATCATCCGGATCGACCACGCCAGCGATTCCTCCTTGAGCATAATTGCTGTTCGATTCGCGGAGTTTGTCTTTGGTTACCACCAAGACTGAGCGATTGGATTCCACCGCGTTCGCCGCGCGCAGCCCCGCTAAACCACCCCCAATCACCAACACATCGGTAAATCGATGGAGGGAACGGCGTGTATCAATGGGCAATAAGTAACGGGGGGTCATCATCGACGTCGTCTTTCTCCGGTGGCTGCGCGTATCGACATCATGCTGTTATAGCGGATACGTTGGTGCACCATGAGTACGGGTGTCGAGCTTCGTTCATCGCCAACCGCTCGAGCGGATCGGAGGCCGCCGTGGCCCGCTACGCCCGCGTTTGGGTGGATTCAGCCCGCGAGCATCGAAGCCCCTGTCCGCCCTGGCCCCCATTAATCGCGTGATCGCAAGGAGACGTTTTTTTGCCAGACGTGAGGGTCGCTATGATTAAAATGCCTTGAACGACCAAATTCCTGGCCTCGGTAACCAAATTCATCGTTCCCGGTAATGGCACGCTTCCCATGGCGGCCAAAATCGGGGAAAAAACAGAGCGGTTAGCAAACTGCTTGGACACAATCTCCATCGGTGTAACGAAAACTCCCGTGGCGTAGCGACAATCGTGGCGCTACAAATCAATCCAGATAGCCTCTTAGCCCAAGTCACCCCCACGTGCATCGATGAGACGCCGTGAGCGGTGGCACCTAGGTTGCCGTTGGCGTCCCCCTCCGCCAGCGTGTGGCTTGACAATTTCGATGACGGCCGCAGCGACGAAATCGGTCACAATGCTTGCGAAACCTAATAAAGTTGGCAAAACAACGATAAATTCATGAGTGAACTCAAACGCAGTTTGTTCGGCAGCCGGTCGCAACAACGACCTCACGATGAGCCGATCAATGAAACCGATGAAACCAGCGAAACCGATGAAACCAGCGAGGAAGGATCGTCGCTCGACGAAGGGCAATCCGGATCAGAACGCCATTCCCATGCTCCCCAATTTGGCGGCAAAATCCGATTTGGCGAACGCTTGAGGCCCAAAAGACCTCGCAAACGTCGCAAGCGAAAAATTAATCTAGCCGTTTTGCCAACCTTGTTGACCCTCGGCAACGCAGTGTGTGGGATGGCGGCAATCTCGGTTGCAATGAGCGATTCACTGGCACGTGCCCCCGAAGAAAAGCTATTCCTCGCCGGAGTGCTGATCTTTATCGGCATGGTTTTTGACGCTTTAGACGGATCCGCCGCACGATTGACCGGACAAGAAAGTCGCTTTGGGGCGGAACTCGACAGCCTCTGTGACGCGATCACCTTTGGCACCGCGCCCGCCGTGATCGTGTGGCGAATTAGCGATGTGTTTCCGCAAAAATTAAGCTGGGCGATCGGCGTCTTGTTTACCTTGTGTGTGCTGATTCGCTTGGCCCGATTTAACGTTGAAACCGCTGACGATGATCCCCATGACGGCTTCGAAGGGCTTCCCAGCCCGGCGGCTGCGGGAGCCATCGCCGCGTTTGCGATCGCGATGCCCGACCTCGCCGCGATCGCGACGGACCCGTTCTATCCCGAATTTGCCCACAAAATTGCCCAATACGCCCTGCTGTCCTCTCACTACGTGATCCCTACCTTGGCGGTCGCTTTGGCCTATTTAATGACATCGCGGTTCCAATATCCCCACGTCTTCCAACAGCTTGTCAAAGGGCGTTGGTCGACGCATCAATTTGGCCAAGCGCTGTTTGCGATTGTTGCCGGATTCATTTTGCATTGGGTGGCGCTGCCGATCGCGTTCTGTTACTTCGCCTTCGGCCCCCCCTTGCGAGCGCTGATGGGACGTAAAACGAGCAAAATGGACCCTACCACCGCCGATTCATAGTGCGTGGTCCATTCGAGATCGAAGTCGCCGCCCATTCCCAGAGGTGCCGATTTCCCCAGGGGTGCCGATTTCGTCGCCCCCAATCCCGTTGGCGCCCGAAACGAACCGCCAGCGATGAACATCCGCACCCCGTTTTCGCGATCCGCGGCCTCCAGCGTTCCATTGGGTGGTGGTTCAAAACTAAATTTTGCGTATTTCAGCTGCAGTGGGGCGGTATAATTGCTCGATCATCAAAAATCCAACGGCGCGGAAACGTCGACCTAATTGCACCCGATTTGTATCAGCCGTGTAATAGATTCACGCAAATCGCGTTTAAGGGGTGTTTTTCAACAGACCCTAAAGGCTATCCTAGCAACGACTTAACAGACGTCTGAGCGTTGCGGTGCCTGAGATGGGACCGCGACGCCGAAACGGCAATGCTTCAATTCGACAGCGATGATACGTTTGGGCAGGCCGGCATTGATATCAAAACAGAATCACTGAGCATTTCACCGGGTTTCAAAATCGATGAGCACTGTTTCGCCAACAAAGGACGCCAAGTCCGCCGAGCCACATCGCAGCCGTTTGTACAACAATTTGGTCCCGGTTTACCAAGGATTGTGGCCAGCGGTTGCCAAGCGAAACATCCGCAGTGCAATCGCGGCGCTGAACATTTCCAGCGGCACCGAAGTGCTCGAAGTGGGTGTCGGCACCGGATTGTCGCTCGACAGCTATCCGCATGACATCCGTTTAACCGGGGTCGATCTTTCGGAGGCAATGTTGGCCGAAGCGGAACAGTTGGTCGCACAAAAGCAGTGGAGCCACATCAACGTGCTTCCCATGAATGCGGAACGGTTGACCTTTGAGGACAACGGCTACGACGTGGTCACGTCGTTTCACACGATTAGCGTGGTTTCCAAGCCGCGCTCGATGATGAGCGAGATGGTGCGAGTGTGTCGACCAGGTGGCAAAATCTTAATGGTCAACCATTTTCGTAGTGAAAATCCCTTGATCGCCAAAGTGGTCGACTCCGCGGGTAACATCACACGTCGCTTGGGGTGGCGCACCGATTTGAATCTCCAGGATGTGGTCGCCGGTTTACCGTTGCGTTTTGATCGCTGCTACAAACCGACTCCAATGTCCTTTTTCACGATCATGGAAGCGACCGTGACCAAAGGCGACGCCTAATCCGCTCGACAGCGAAGGGACTGGTCACCCCTGCCCCTTGATTGGCCCAGCCGAATCTATGATTGGCCCAGCCGAATCTAAATGACCGGCCCAGGGCTCTCCCTGGCCAGCCACTCGACCGGCCCTGTGGCCCCGCCAAACGGCCGTTGAATCGACCGCCAGCGGTGCTCGCTCTTTCTCGGCGCCCGCTTTTTTGGGGCCCTGTTCTTTTCTTGGCCCCGTTACTCCTTGGCCCCGTTACTTCTTGGTCCCGTCTTGGCCGATTCCCTCTTTGAGATGGGCTGCGTAAACACGCGCGATGTCTCCCATGTAATGGCGAGGTGCATCTTTCGCGGCGCGTTGCAGCAACTCAGATGCCTTCACTGATTCGCCCGCCGCATCGGCGTAAAGTCCAAGATAGAAATCGCCATAGAACGCCGCTTCAGCTCGCTCGCGTGTACCGACCTTCGTTTCGTTGACGCGTTGGTTCACCCCCTCGGTATTCCCGGTCGAAAGCAGTTCATGAATCTCGGCCATGGGAACCCGGGCGTCGTTAGGAGCCGGTAGGATCAACTTCCTTGCTTCTTCAAACGACTTTGCTTTTGCGACGCAGAGGAAATGCCAGGCCGCGTTTTCGACATCGTGCGGATTGACGGTGCGATGCGCTTCAAACTGCTTCGCCGCGTCTTCATATTGTCCAATCAAATACAGTGCGATCCCGCGTTGCCAAAGCTCGGGCATCTGCTCCGGGAACGCCTTGGCGTAGCGGTTGAAAATCCGCGCAGACCACTCTGGTTTTCCACTGCGGAGATAAATATCGGCTGCCAATCGCGTCGCGCGGGAATCCGTGTTGTGTTGGCGAACCATTGCATCGGCCGACGCAATCGCAAGCTCGGAGTTGCCTTCCTGCAATGCCTTTAATGCCGCAGCACGCAAGGATGACGCGGAAAGCGAGTCGGAATCTTGAGAATGACCACGCTGTGAAATGCAGGCGGAGTGCATCATCACGCAAGCCGCTACGAAAAACATCAATAGGAACCGCTGACTTTTAGAACGCAAACGCGATGGCATCTCAAGAGTCCTCCGACGCAAGGGAAGAAAATGAAGGGGGGGGAACTGGCGAGACGATCTCGAGCAATTCAATCGCCGGGTCGCCATCGCAATAGATTAATGCGGTACGCCCATAAAGCAGCTGTCCAATCGCGACTTGCATCCGAGAAGCGAGGGAGGGGCCCGCACTTACTCGCCATAATCCGCATAATTGAACCTGGCGAAGCACGTTATGTTCGATCAAGACTCGGCCCAGGGGCGTGCCTTCACTCTCGATTCGCTTCCACACCGGTTCGCTAAGCTGATCGACGTTCAAACGGACAATTCCGTATTGAACGATTTGTCGGTCTTGTTGTGTCACCAACGTGATTTCTCGCGAATACCAATTCGCATCTCGCTGCGTGCGGTGCACCACGACGTCAACGGCTTGTTCGTGAAATGCTTCCACGGTGACCGTCATGTGCTTGTGATGGTCGAGCAATTGATCATACGGGGGCGGTACCGAGGCGACCGACTCGAACTTGCCAAGATCGGAATCAAGCAGTCCCCGCTTCCCCTCATCCGAAGTGGAATCGACGTCCTCGCTCGGCGAATAAAACTGTCCGACGAGATGCTCGATTTCGATGCTGAGTTTTTTAGACGACATCGAACCCTTTGTGGTGGAGTGTATTGCGATCGAATTATCCGCAGCCCGCGGTTCTCAAATTTTTCGCTCCGAACGGGGACTGCATGTTTATTGCAGTCGCCGCGTCACACAATCGGCAACGTGTTGACCGGAATCGAGCTGAGCGAAATCAAGGTCGGAGTGGGCACTTCGGGACGCTCCAAAACGGTATCGACTAAGAAGTACATCAACCTTCGCAGCGACTCGGGTTCAAGCTCGTCGGCAATTTTTTCCGCTCGCGCCTGATGCTTGTCGACCAACTGCATCGCCGTTTCAAACACCCCTGCGGTGTGATACAAGCGAGTCGCGATGGTCAAGCGTTCGCTGTTACTGTACTTCTCAGGGCTCTCGACCACACTCATCAACAAGTCACGTTCGTCGCCTTGAAGCGTATCGAGTGCCAGCGCCCACAAGATCGTAGGACGTCCGCCGAACAGATCGCCGCCCGCAGAAAGTTTGTTGTCTTCGTCGCCGTTCCAATCCCCGATATCGTTCAGAATTTGGAAGGCCACCCCAAGGTTTCGACAAAAATCGCGGATTGGTTTGCGATACGCCTCGGCGTCGCCGGCCAAACGAATGCCGCTGAACAACGCCGCTTCAAAGGCAGGCGAAGTTTTCAACGCGTACACCTTCAAGGCGTCCAATGGCGAAAGTTGACGATTCTTTGAATCACGCCAAAGCAACTCCGCCCCCTGACCTTCCGCCAACCGCGTGTGCGCGGTCGCCAAGGCGTCGAGCACATCCACGCGAGCGTCCGCAGAAATCGCATCGTCCGCATCACGCCGACTGAGCAATCGATAACCAAGGCCGATCAAATAATCACCGACATTGATCGCGGTGGGCAAGCCAAAACGCTGGTGGACGGCCGGTTGTCCGTAGCGAAACCCGTCATCGTCTTCGATGTCATCGTGAACGAGACTCGCTTTGTGAAAGGTTTCGATGCTCATCGCCGCGCGCTGCACCGTCACCGGCAACGTTTTGACCGCATCGCTTCCCTCGCTGCCGGTGCACTCGGCGCCGGTCATCGCATCGTAAGCGGCCAACGTGATGAAGGGTCGTGAGTGTTTGCCACCCCGCGCCAAAAAGTCGTAGGCGATGTGCTCCGTGGCCGCGATCGTATCGAGGTTTTCAATCGATTCGGCGGTCACCGCATGCGATCCAATCGGCGATTGGTCGCGGATTCGAGGAGCCAATTTCTGCAGCGAATCGGATTCAAACAACTCGCTCGCGGCGCGCATCAAATGGACATAGCTTCGCGTTTTCTGGCTTGCCGCTACGTAGGGAGTGCGGATCATCTGCTCCACCCACGACTCGTCCACTTTGGTGTTTCGGCAATCGCTGCTCAACAACGGAACCGCCATACAGGGAATGCCGGCGAGCAGCACTTTATCGATCGCTTTTTCCAACACGTTCAAGCAGGCCACACCGACGACGGCATCCACGTAACCTCCGATGATGATCTTCAGCACGACCGGGGACCCCTCGGCTACCAGCACGCGGTACCCCATCTCTTCGGCGATCGAGCGAAAATCGGCAATGCTACAAGCACCGCACTCTTTACAGTTCATGCCAAATTGGTCGTACTCCGCCGGGCAACCCTCGGCATGTTTTAGGCAATGCGGAAGCAGGAACAAACGTCGTTCCGGTGGAACCGCAGCGAGCGATTCCTTCCAAAACTCACTGCTAATCATCACCATCATCCAGCCCAAGTAGCCTTCCGGTAGATCGGCTTCTTCAAGAAATCGTCGGGCGATCTGTTCCATTTGGTCCTTGTTCAACGGGACCGAGCGGTCGATGCGTTTGGCAACCTCGGCACAACGCGAACGTAGACTTTCGCGCAACTCGAGGGTGGGAGGAACATCTTTCAAATGGCTGGTTTTTCGACGGGTCGTGCGCGCAGACGAATCGCCTTGCGTACCAGCGGAATGGGACGTTGTATTTGAAGTGGTTGCGGTCGACAAACCAGATTCCTTAGGTGGGATCATCAATGGATGGAGCCGAGGGGACGTTTTGCCGCTTCATTTTGCTTGGGATCGAATCCGCTGAGGATCGTAGGTAGCTCGATAACGCAGCGACCGTAAACACCAGCGGATAGAGTTTTTCGTGATACCAAAGCTTGGCAAAATAAAATCCAATCGGCCAAGGCACACGATGACGCCCATCGTGGACACTTTGCAGCAGGAATTCAACGCCTCGGATTATAGCCTCTCGCTGGCCGTTCTTCCCACCGTGGGGACCGGTTTGTGCAAAGTCGGGCGAATCCTTGCCAAAATTTTTCAGGGCAGCCGCGCTAAAGCGTCCATTTTCACCGAAAATGGCGGTCAACGCTTCAATCGCGACTGCGGTTTCTTCCACGCTGCTGATTAAACGCGGCTCGGAATCGCCCCCCGCTCCCGCGGCCGATTGACGGTTCATCCACGGCAATAGCGAAGGTCCTCCCCCCCAACCACCGTCGAGATTTTGGCTGCGGATCAGATACTCGCATCCGCGCAATACCGCATCGTCGCTCAAGAAGCCGTCCGCCGCCGCCAATAGCACCCGCGCCGTTCCATAAACCGGGTTTTCCTCGTGCGGGTGATCTTGATTGCCAAACCAAAGCGCCAGCCAACTGCCGTCACTGCGTTGATGGCGTGTCAAGAAACGTTCCGCATTCGCTCTCGTTTTTGCACTGATTCCTTGTGCGCCCAGCGCACGGAGTGCATGAGCGGTCAAATCATTGCTGCTTCGATCAAAGGGCAACTTACCCCAACCCCGACAAAACGTCGGCCATCCCCCATCGCGATTTTGCAACTCGATTAACCACTGCCGTGCATCGGCAACCGCACGCTCCATGTCGCTACCCCGCCGCCCCGCGACGCGAGTTTGCATCTGTGTCACAGCCAGAATCGCCGCGGGAGTATCGTCGCTATCGGGAACCGCTCCGGACAAATCGGTCCATCCCCAACCGCCCGGCTGAGCGCCGGTGAAGGGATGACGTCGTCGATGTTGACACCCCAAATGCCAATCGACAAGCGATGCGGTGCACCAAGATCCGTCATCCTCGGGATCGCTGGCTAATGCAGAAATTGAAAGCGACGTGCCCCAGGTTGCCAAATTGGTATCGATCGGCCAGCTGCCATCGTCGCGGATCGAATCGGTCAGAAAGCGGATGGCATCTCGGCTGACCTCGCAATCACCACTCTGGATCGACGCCAAACTCATCAACACAAACGCAGTCAGCGGTGTCGCCTCTAAATAACCACCACTCTCAGGTTGCATGCGGCGCAGCACCTCCATCGATCGATTCAGCGACGCGGAGCGGACCAATCGAATCGGCAACCAAGCCTTCGCACCATGAAAGTGACGTGCTTGTCCGATCGCGACCAACGCAGGAATCGCGTAGCTGACCACCGGCATTTGCAACATCCGGTACATCGATTGCGGAAACACCGCCGCTTCGAATGGCAAACGGGGAACATCGTCCCACGAAACCAAACCCGCGATGGCCATGTTTGCCAAAATCGGAACCACAAACGTCTTGTCTTTGCCGTAGCGTTGGCGAAGCCCCGATATTTCACCCTGCGATCGAATGTACTCGGACAAGCGAGCTTCTTGATTCGAGTCGAGCCCCGCTCCTATCGTCTGTTGCGCAAGCGACGACGCGGCCTGTGCAAGATAGCTCGTCGCGATATTGGAGTGACTACGATCGGTGTCGCCGAAACCACCATCGTCGTTCTGTTGTTGACCAAGGTAGGTCATGCCGCGGCGAATCAGTTCGTGAATTTGGTCCGAGTTGGCGACCGGGCTGCGAGCGTGAACGAGCACGGCGGACAACGCACTGACCGCCGTCGCCGTGCTCAGTGCGGAGGCCGACAATTCGCCGACCCAATGTCCGGCATCGGTACGATGGTCCAAAAGTTCATGGCGCAGTTGGTTCAGCGTGCTACGAACACGTTGGCGAAGATTCGTTTTCATAACGTTGGGGCGTGCGGCAAGGTAGGCGCACGATCGGGTGAGTGTGCGATCAGGTGGGCGTACGGTTAGGTGGGCAGATGGTTGGGTGGGTAGGTGGTTGGGTGGGTAGGTGGGCAGATCGGGGACAGCGGTAATCCAACGCGTTGCTTGCCCGGCCGAGATCATTCTCGATCCCTTTACCACCGTCGGCGAGCCTCGCAAGGAGCGCAGCAAGATGCATCCTACACGCTGGAGACGCTTTTTACTGCGCCAACGAAACGGCGTGAACCTGTGGGCGCAACTGCGGTTGTTCAACGCGGCGGGTTTCCACACCACGCTCGTAGAGGGTTACCACGATCCCAGCAGCAAAGAACAAGTACATGTTGACCATCGGAATGATCGTGACGTCTTGGAACATACCGTTGCAAAAATAGGCAGCGAAGGTGCCTAACCAAATCAGTCCGCCATTGCGAATGGCGACGCTGTGCCCCTGATTGCGAGCGAGGTTCCATGCCATGCTTGAAACGATGACCAACACACCGATCAACATCGACAATCCAATCAATCCGGAATCGACTAAGATCGCGAGGAACACGTTGTGTTGAGCATAGGGGCGTGCATCCTCCAAAGGCATGTCGTAACTGCGGACGCTGTGGTACTTGCCGGAGTGGGTAAAGTATTGTCCAAAGCCATGCCCTTTGATCGGATGGTCCTTGAACATTTCCCAGGCCACCACCGCCAGCAGCGGTCTTAGCTGAATCGACTTTTCCGCATCTGCCGAAGTTAGATTCTTATCGCGTTTCATACGCAAAAATTGGTCCTTGAGCCCCAACACGCCCGCCCCTCCGACCAGAATCGCAGCGGCAAGTCCGAGCACACGCAGCCAGCGAGGCGAATAGACCAACGCCACCACCGCCACCACCGCGATGGCCCCCATCCATGCACTTCGTGTCAGCGTGCTGTACACGCCCGCCAAAATCACCAGCGATAGTATTGCGTAAAACAATCGCATCCGATGCGTCGAACGAATCACACCGAGAATCGAGACCACGAGCGCCACACACATCACAATGGCGTTGCCCGAAGGGTTCAGCAGCGGCCCCCGACCGCGACCCAAAAACTCCCAATCTTTGGGGTCGACGATATAACGAGGAAACACGAGGCCATGGACGCCCGAAACTTCGAAGATCGCCGTCACGGCGAGATAGACGCCGAGTCCCAGTAACAAGTGATAGGCCCAACGCAGGTCCGACTCTTTGACCTCGCTGACCCGAGCGACCACGTACATCCCGACCGGCATGGCGATAAAGAACAACCATTTCGCTAGCGGAGGTGTTTGGTTTTCCGGAACCGATGCCCCCATCAACGCACTGACGAGCAACCACACCGTGATCCCGGCGACCAAACAATCAACACGGTTGGGTTGCGGGATCGTAAGGTCACCACAGCGCCAACGGATCGCAACGATCGCAAACATGGCAACCCACAGCACGCGATCGAGACTGATTTGAATTGGGCCGTCGATCGAGAAAAACGCGGGACCAAACAGCGTCCCTGTGACCAGCACCAAAGTGGCGATGTGCAGCGTTCGCCTCGTTTGAATCAACGGTATCAACCAAACAAGTGCCGCGAGGGCAAACAGGACGACAAGAAATGTCATTGGGAGGATTGGCCTGGGTGAGGGGTGGGAGTCGAACTTCGAGGACGGGGTTTGGTGAAGCGAGCTTGTGCTTCCAGACTGCCGATCTTTGCCGCAGCATCCGGAGTGCGTCCGCCGGTCAACCACGCGATCACCGCAGGCGCGTAGCGATTCAAGCACATCGCTGCGGCGAAGCATCCACAGGTGACGATCGGGAACATCCCCCAGAACCACGCCCCCTTGTCCATCACCGGGCCTGCGATCCGCACGACCGCCGCCCGCAATGGAAATTCATGAACGAGGTAAACAAAAAAGGCCGCGCCCGATAACCGGCACAAAAATGGGCTGCGAAGTTTCCAGCACACCATCCACATCGACAAGCATCCCGCCACAATCGAAGCTTTATGAATCAACAGGCTTTCGACGCTGTAATCGGTGACGTACCAACAATCGAAATCGGGACGCAACAAGATTCGAGCCGCGATCAAATCAAACCACACCAAGACGAATCCGATCGTGGTCACCATGCTGACGCGGCCGAGTCGCTCGAGCCAATCGAGACGCGACTTCGCCGCACAACCAAGACAGAAAAAGAACAGCGTTTCTGTATGCAATAAGTACCATCCCCCCACAATCGGAAACGGTTGGTAGTGGCTCAGCCACACCGCCCCGACCAGCATCAAGCCGATTGCGTTGGGCAATCTCACGATCCGGCATATCAACGGTGCAGCCACCACCAACACCATCAAGTCACGCAGAAACCACAACTGTTCCGCAGGCGGGCGAAGCAGCCAGGTACCGGCGATTTGAAGGGACGTCATTTCGTAGGGTTTGTCCTCCACATAACGAATCGCCATCCAGCACAGCGTCGCTCCCAAACCGATGATCAAATAGGGAGTCAACACGCTACGCAAACGTTGACGCAGTTTCCGCAGGTAGGTGCGCAGCGATCCGTCGTCGCTGAAAAAATAAAAGAAACCCGCTGCAAAGGCGAACATCGGAACCGCGAAGCGAGCCACGCCGCCGACCAAGAATTCTTGAGCCAATTGATTCGCTGTGGCGTGCTCAATCGCGGCCGATTTCGGCGCCGCCGATTGATAATGGATCGCGACCACGAAAATCGTGGCCACGAGGGCAACAACTTGAAAGGTCTGCTTCGCTTCGGCGGACAATTCCGTTCGCACGTATTCGGTTCCGGTCGTGACGGTTTCAATGGTTAAGCGGGCTCTCCTCAATGAAAACCCACGGCAACGGACGGACCTTGGGCCGGTCCTTGTTGAAACATAGTTCACGGTGGAACGCAGGAGCGGGGAATTATCACTCGAGCTTCGGAGTGTTTCCCAGGCTGCAATCAGGACGTTACGTCCCGCTCTGAACGGCAAACGCCAATCGTTGCAACTCGCTCGCCAAATCGACATTGACGACCGCGATTCGTGGCGGAAGCCTCAGGGTCGTGGGGGCAAAATTGAGGATCCCCGAAACGCCTAGCCGCACGAGCAGCGAAGCGACTTCGGCGGCGTTGTCCGCCGGCACGGCCAAGATCGCTAGATGGGGCGGTGTTGCCGTGAGCACGCGCTCAAGCTCCTTCGCATCAAGCACCTCGACCCCGCCGATCGTCGAACCAATTCGCCCTGGGTCGATGTCAAAAGCGGCGGTCAGCTTGAATCCCAAACGGCTGAACCCTCGGTAACGCAACAAAGCATCCCCGAGTGATCCGACCCCCACCAACACGACCTCCCACTGTTGCCCCGATCCGAGAACTTGCCCGATCCGGTCGATCAACGCATCGACCGAATAACCCACTCCACGCTGACCGATCGTCCCGAGCGCACTTAAATCACGGCGGACCACCGGAGGTGAAACATTCACCAGCTTGCCGAGCTCTTTGCTGTTCGTTGTCGTGATCTCGGCTTCGCGTAATCGGTAAAGCTCACGAAAATAGAGACTCAGCCGCCCCACCGCAGGCTGTGGGATCTGAGCTGGAACGTCCTTTGCAGACTCTGGTTCAGACAAGTGGTCGTACCTCGGTGAAAAACAGCCCTCAGGGGTGAAGAGCCTTCGTTGACGTACTCCGTTGATGCACAACATCCGGTCATCAACGGGCGACGTTATCGTACACGTTTACCGAGGCAACCAACACTTTGGATCCATTTTTTGTAACGAATCTCAAACGAGATTTGAATATCCAGTGGTGGCGGAGACATTCAACGATGTTGGCCGCCCCACACCCAAACACATCAACCGTGAGGCCTAGTTTTACAGCACTAACGAGATCACTGCCTGAATCGTGTGCAGAGTTCAATCAACGCGGATGATTTTGATGCACCCGGCCTAAAAAACCGCTTGAAGCAAAATCATTGCATCGTAAACCCTATCGTCTTGACTATCACTCGCCCCCCTAATTGGGACGCGATAAATAAGACGCGCGATGAAACGTGCCGCGTGGGCTCCAAGAAAAGAGTGCCGTGAAAGGGAAATTCATCCATGAATTTAGTTCGGAACAACTCCTTTACTGAATTCTGTTGGATTTATTGTCCACAACACGTAACTCTGACGAATTCTTAACAGAGCGTCGATTTTCTAGACACATTCTTGCATCAATTCTCGCTTAGTGGTGGTAGAGCCACCCCACAAACCGCGAATTCGGAGGCAAACACGATGGTTGCGATCAATAACGCAAGCCCTAATACAAAAGCCAAGGCCAATCGAACGCTTGAGCGGATTCAATCCATGCTCAGCGTTCATCGTCAATTGGGGCGTTATCTGGCATCGTTAGAGATTTCGATTGAGAACCGCTCAATCGTGCTCCGAGGCGAATTGCCCTCGGACGAACTGCGCGGCGAATTGGTTCCCACAATTCGACAAGCGGGAATCCTTTGCCACGTCTCGAACCAAGTCCAAGTGGGCTAGAGCCGGTTCAAAATTGAGATGGGATATAGGGCCGGTTCCCACCGAGCCCTATCGAAGTTGTCGCCGCGGGGAACCGGGCTACGACCGATCTCAAAATGCATTCGCTATCTAAAAACGGCGTTAGTTGCGGTCGGCTTGCCAGAGACCGAGCGACGGATTTTGGATGAAGTAGAATTCACTTCCATCAATATCCGTGTGGACACCGTTTTGAAGCGTGTCGACATCGTAGCGTTTCATCAATTCCGACAAATTCCCGGGCGTGTAGCCCACCGATCGGATCTCCTCGTCGGACAGATTTCCGGCGGCATACACCACCTCGAAGCGATTTTCCGGTGAACCATGGATCAAATGGGCCGCTGCGGAAAGGTTGGCCGCCAAGTCTTCATTCTCGGCCACCAATGCAATCACTTCTTCGCGAGTGCGATAGCCGTACTTTCGAATCAAATGGTCAATTTGCTGGTCTTCGCCGAACTCTTCCACCGCCGGACCGAGCACGGTCAAGCGTCCCCCGGTGGCGATTGCTAAACGGGTGCGATAAATCGCTTTATTGCCTAGCCATGTGCTCTTGAACTCGTTGGGATCCAAGTAAGCCACCACATGCTTGGGGGCCTGTGGGATCATCGTGATGTTCACTTGACGAGCCAATTCAGCGGCCTGGAAGAAGGTGTCGTGGTCGTCGCCGATAAACAATCCGCGTGTGTGCAGACTGCGGTCGGGCATCTGTTCGATCACCGTTAACGCATAGAGTAGCGGGAGGCCGCTACAAAAATGATCGGATGCGTAATTCAAAATCTGGCGAAGCGGCGTATTGGCTTGGCCGAGCGTCTCCTCAATGCCATAGACCGCGCTGAGATAATGGCTTTCGTTGATACCATCCTTTCCTCCCGTTCCCACGAACACGTTCTTGTTGTAGTTGGCCATCCCAATGACCTCGTGAGGAACGACTTGGCCGATCGAAAAAATCAGGTCATGACCGCCATCACGCAACATTTTGTTGACCTGGGCTTCCCAAGGACGGTCGTACATTCCGCCAGTCACTTTGGAGACGAACTCCGAGGGCACCGTGCCCAGTCGAACAACATCGTCACGCCACAGATGCGGACGAAACAGATCGTGCGGAATGCCCGGAAACATATGATCCAACTTGTCTGGCTTCATCGGGGTATGCGTCCCCAATGCCGGCATGATGTCGGTCACACGATCGCCGAGAATCTGATGGGACAATACGGTCAACTCACCCGCACGACTGAACAGTCGCGTTGCGTCGGGAGGCAACAGCAGGGCGCGTTCCGGCATGCCAATCGCAGCAAACGTTTGCAAAAGGGCGTCGCGCAGATCCTCGCTCGTTAAAGAGGTGGTCTTGGATCCTTTAGCGAAAAATGTCGTCATGGTCTGTTCTTACGAAAAAAGCGGGTGGGAGCATCGGCCAAGATTGTAAAGTATCACGCATCGCGTCGTCGACAAGTCTGGCTTGCCACGCCGATCGGCGTACGCCGCAGAAAATGGCTGCGATCCCCGTGAAATTCGATCGCCGCGATGGGTAGCAACGAAAATGGAATTCCCAGGAGGTGGGATTCTCGGGCATGCGCGCAACAAGCCAGCGAAACTCGGCAAACCCAAACCCGTTGTGATAAAGTGTTCATGCACCTAGCGATTGGGGGGGCCCACGCCGTTGAAGTTCTCCTGTCCGACCTTCCCGCCCTCCCTTCAAATCATCTCTCACGGGACCCCCAACATGAAATTAGCGAACAACTTGCTTTTGCTCGCCTGCCTGGTTATTCCGACCGCCGCGGTTGCGGCCGCAGAAGCCGATGCCGCGAAACAGGAGTCCCAGCCTGTGCTCGTCAGTGCCGAGCGGATTTGGGATGCCGCGCCACACAATGCGTTCACCGACTTGATTCGCTTCAAAGACCGTTGGTTTTGTGCCTTTCGCGAAGGCCAAGGGCATGTCTCGCCCGATGGGGCGCTGCGTGTGTTGACCTCATCCGATGGAAAAAAATGGGAGTCCGCGGCGTTGGTCACCTCGGCCAATTCCGATCTGCGCGATGCCAAACTCAGTGTGACGGCCGAGGGACAGCTGATGTTGGCGGGAGCCGAAGCGATCCAAACGCCCTCCGGACGTCACCATCAATCACTGGTTTGGTTTTCCGACGATGGCAAGACTTGGACGCCGAAACACAACGTGGGTGATCTCGACAATTGGCTGTGGCGAATCACGTGGCATCAAGGCCAAGCCTACGGATTCGGCTACGGTTGTGTTGCAACCGAGCGAACGCTTCGTTTTTTCCAAAGCTCTGATGGAAAAAAGTTTGACGCCGTGATCGATAAGGTTGACGTCGAGGGAACGTATCCCAATGAAACCGCCCTGATCTTCCTACCCGACGATACGGGCTATTGCTTGTTGCGTCAGGATGGCAAACCCAACGCGGGCTACGTTGGCACGTCCCAGCCGCCCTATACGCATTGGAATTGGAAAAGCCTTGGAGTGCGAATCGGCGGTCCTGAGATGATCCAATTGCCCGATGGACGCTTTCTTGCGGCAGTTCGTTTGTATGATGCCCCGGTGCGCACCTCGCTCTGCTGGGTCGATCCCGCGAAAGGAACGTTAACCGAGACCCTTGCCTTGCCCTCCGGCGGAGACACTAGCTATGCCGGCATGGTCTGGCATGACGATCTACTTTGGGTCAGTTACTATTCGTCGCACGAAAGCAAAACGAGCATCTATCTGGCGAAGGTGCGGCTGGAAGGCTAAACCGAACTCAACCGAGCCCCGGCATTGAAGTCGCTGTCCCGCAATCAAAATCGCCAGCACCGACCATCGTCGCAGACGCTCAGCATCGTGGCCATCGGTGAAATTGGTGCCCTCGGTTCTCTGGCCAATCGTTTTGCCGTTGGCCCTGGTAGCCTGGGAACGGTCGGCGGATGCGAGGATGACGTTGCCGCGGCGCATGACATTTTCTCGGCGACGCCCCAAATTCTGAGATGGCATTGGCCGAAGTCCCACAGGGTCTCGCGTCTGGCGCAAGTACCATTCTCGAGGGTGGCGATCTGTTATACTTAGAAGGACGACGGTGGTGATTCTAACTCGATTGTCTTGGCTCCACAGTTGTCTTGACCCCATAGTAGATTCGGAACGGTTCGCGTTCGGAACGGCGAATCGCATGTGCGGCTTCGCCTTGCCAAGTCAGCGTCGCATTGCCTGCAACGCTTGACCCGACGCACCTGATTCGCTTGGTCGGTTTGGTGTTGATTCCTGTCCATTCCTCGTGCGTGTTCATCACGTGCGTTTTATAAAACCGAGAAAATCATGAAGTCTGACTACACCGAGCTACGGGCGGAGCTTGAAGAAAAGCTTCGAGAACTCATCGTTCGTGCTCAAAACATCGACAACGACCTGCGTAAGCCAGGCGACGAGGATTGGGAAGAGCGAGCCTCGGAAACCGAAAGCGACGAAGTGCTCGCGTCGGTCGGCAATCTCGCACTGAACGAGATTGAGAAAATCAAACATGCATTACGTCAGATCGATGATGGCTCGTACGGCAAATGTGCGAGGTGTGGCAAGAAGATTCCCAAGGCTCGACTCAAAGCGATTCCTTACGCCAGCACTTGCACCGCGTGCGCTTAACAAGCGATGGGTTTAAGTGAAAAATCCAAGCTTCCTTAGTTTGCTGCGACAACGTTGCGTTTTGAAATGACTTTTAGCGAATTTCAACTTGGATCGAGAAACCATGTCCTTGGCATTAAGCGACGATCAACTTGCGATGTACCAGCGAGACGGTTTTCTTCTCCAAAGCCAACTTTTTGATATTGAAGAAATTGAATTGCTACGTCGCTCGGCAAAGGCCGACAAGCAACTCGATGATCATTCGTTCGGTCGCGGCGATGGCGAAGGAGGCACCGTCCGGCTCGCGCTCTGGAATCACCCCGGACAAGGTATCTACGGCGCATTCGCACGATGCGAGCGATTGGTTTCCGCTGCGGAGCAGATTCTACGCGATGAGCCGTACCATTATCATTCGAAGATGATCATGAAAGACGCACGCGTCGGCGGGGCGTGGGCGTGGCATCAAGACTACGGATATTGGTACGGCAACGGTGTGTTGACCCCAAACTTGGTCAGTTGTTTTATCGCGGTCGATCCCTCGACGCATGAGAATGGCTGTCTGCAGGTCATCCGTGGATCGCACCTCTGCGGACGCATTCACCACAAACTCACTGGCGAGCAAGCCGGTGCGGACGCGGAACGCGTCGCCGAAGTGGCGAAACGGTTTGAGCATCGGTATGTGGAAATGGCCCCCGGTGACGTACTCTTCTTCCATGCGAATCTATTGCACCGCAGCGACCAAAATCATAGCGAGCATCCCCGTTGGTCGATGATATGTTGCTACAACGCGAAGAGCAACGATCCTTACAAAGATTCGCACCACCCTCGCTACACCCCGCTCTCGCGTTTGCCCGATTCGGCGATCAAGGAGGTCGGAGCCCAGCGTTTTAGCAGTGACGAGCACGCCATGGCTTGGTTGGATCCTAACCGCGAGGCCTCTGCGAGCCGCCTCGAAGAATGACGAAACACCCGCTACGACCTTGCCTGCATCGCTTGGGCGATGCAGGCGGTCATTTGCGGCCAAGTGGTTCCTTGCTCTCGACGTTTTTGATCTTGCTAGCCCCTTCAGTTTTGGACGTAGACGCCCTGATGGATATTAGCGACGACCTCGACTTTTTACCTGCGTTGCCGTCGCACCGCGACGTTCCCATCGGATGCATCGGCAGCGGTTTCATCATGGCGGATTGCCACTTGGTGGCCTATCGTCAAGCCGGATTTAACCCCATTGCGATTGCGTCACGTTCTCGGAAGCATGCTCAAGAGGTAGCGGACCGGCATCATCTCGAGTCATCCTACGATTCCTACCATGCGATGTTGAGCGACACGCGGATTCGAGTCGTCGACATCGCTGTTCCACCGGACATTCAGTTGCAAGTCGTTCATGACGTGGTGCGTTATCCGCACGTTCGAGGCATCTTGGCTCAGAAACCCTTGGCCGCAAACTACGACGATGCGCAACGGGTCGTCCAGCTTTGCGCCGACGCGGGCATCACGCTCTGTGTGAATCAGAACATGCGTTACGACCAATCGGTTCGAGCTTGCCAATCCGCGATCCGTCGTGGCTACCTTGGCGATCCTGTCCTAGCCACCCTGGACATGCGGGCGATACCACACTGGAAGCCCTGGCAATCGCGTCAAGGATGGATGACCTGCCGGATCATGTCAATTCACCATCTCGATACGATGCGATTTTGGTTCGGCGAACCGGAACGTGTGTTCGCAAGTTTTCGCACCGATCCAAGAACCAAATTTACCCACGTCGATGGTATCGGGCTCTATATCTTGGAATACAAAAATGGATTGCGATGCATGATCTGTGACGACGTATGGACCGGTCCCGCCCGCGAAGGAGCCGCCGAGGATCTTGGTATCCGTTGGCGCGTCGAGGGAACGGAGGGGTTGGCCAGGGGAACGATCGGTTGGCCCAAGTACCCGCTGCGTGAACCGAGCACGATCGATTTCACCAACATCAGCACAGGGATTTGGCATCAACCTCGATGGGAGCAAGCTTGGTTTCCCGATGCCTTTGTCGGCCCCATGGCTGAGTTATTGATCGCCTTGGAATCAGGAACCGCTCCCACGATGAGCGGCCGCGATCACTTAAAGACAATGGCGTTGGTGGATGCGTGTTACCAATCCGCCCAACAGCACCGTGCGATTTTGTTGCCGAGTGACATGGATTGCCCAATTCGCTAACAGCCCCGTTCGATAACAGCCCCCTTCGCAAGCGGGCCCATTCGCAAACGCGCCAATCGGACGGCCGTTACGTTCGTGCCCAGGCTCCCCATTGTGACCTATCCACCATGTAAACTGCCTCTCACCTCTCTCCCCCTCCGCAGGCGAAGCCTATTCGCGTGCCGCACCCCCGTCGTGCATTACCTCAGATGTGTTTCCAATTCCCTCTGCCCAACGAGCGAACGATCTCAACTCCGTCATTCAATCCGTACGAGCCTCCCGCCGCCGAGCTTTCCAGCGAGGAATCGGCTAGCGTTGAATCAGCCGAGCTTGAGGCGTTGTTGGAATCACTTGAGCGAATGGAATTTGAAACCGATTTGACTCGCGCCGATCTCGCGGACGGCATCGGCCAGACCCATGTTCGGACGGATTTCGTCAACCTGCGCACCCTAGCGGCGATCGTCATTTTTCTGTGTCTCTTTGTCGCGTTGCTGTATTTGATGGTGATTCCAAATTCAGCCGCCCTGATCGTGTTTTCGTTTCCCATTGTCGTGACGTTCGCGTTGTTGGTGCTTCGTCATCGTGCACTGCGACGCGCGGTCGATTTGAATGTCCACCGCTGTGGCGCAATCCACGGCTATCTCGATCGCGATTACTTCTGTGTCGTGCATGCCAATCAAACGCGTTTGATGCGCATGGACCACTTGGTCTGTGCGGGACGCAACGCCCAAACGATGACGCTCTGTTTCGACGCGACGCAGATGCAAATGGAAGTATTGCCGTTTCGTGCATTCGCCGATCATGAGCAAGCGAAAATGCTGGCCGATCGACTGATCGCAGCGCGGCCGTCGTGTGCTCTGCAGCTCGTTGACCGTCGACGCCAACTATTGCCAAATGCAGAGCCGTTATTTAGCCCCCAAGCGAACGCGGTGTTCTACTCGGGGGCAATTTATGCCTCGCAACTCCAAGGCACCAAGCTTGGGCATCAATGGAAGACCGAGCTTAGGCGATTTGCATTGACCTTGGCCCTCTGCAGCACCACCACGATCGTTGCCTGGTTCTATTTTGCGGGATTCACCTGGTTCGGAATTGGTGTCGGATTGGTCTTGCTTCATCTCTTCTGGAAACCGGTCCAATCGCTGATCAAGGCGCGCCAAGCAACGCTTTCCAATAACGCCCCCTTGATGATGTCATCGGGATGGTTTGACGATTCAGGACAATTCAGCATGGCGACCACGGGCCAATCCAAATCAAATTGGAAACTGTTCGACGAATCCGAAGTGAGTGAACGGATGATTCTGTTGAAAATCAACCGTGCCAATATTTGGCACCTCGTCGCGCGCCCCCAGTTCGAAGACGACGACGCTTGGGAATCCGCGTGCCGTTTCGTCCGACGGTATGGCCCCCCCGCGAATTAGATTGGCGCTGCCCCTGTTCCCCCCGGCCATGTGCTAAGTCTCCCTCGTTGCATCGAACCTCACTAAACCCAGTGCGTGAGTTAATGACGTGACGTCTTTTTCCCGGGTTGACTCGCTTTGACGCTACGATTTCACCTTTTTTGCCAGCAAACCCGAACCCCAGGCGTTAGCTTAGGACCGAGTCGACCGTCATAATCCCTCGCGGACACTTCGGGTTATGAAAGCCTCACAACGTTGGTGTTACCTAGCGGGGGATCGTCACGCAAACGCGGCTTCGACTTAGGGCTGACGTCGTCCTAGGTAACCCGGTACCATAAAAGCATCTCGATTTCTGGTCCACGTTGTAAGCGTCTTCGAATGAATTACATTCCGTTCCGATTCGTGCCTTTGTTCCTCGTGTCCATGTCGTGGAATTTGCCAGCGGTGGCTCAAAACGAAGCACCGGCCGATCCCAACACACAAAATGAACCCCAGACCGAGAGCAACGCCACACCCTACAACCGCGAAGCCAAGCCTCTATCGTACTGGGTCGAGCAACTAAACAGCGACCAATTTCACCGTCGCAAACTGGCCACGCAACAGCTAATCGATGCGGGTTCCGATGCGGTTTCGCCGCTAGTTGCGGCTCTAAAAGATGGCGATCTGGAGACGGTCGAGCGAGCGGTCCATGCGCTCCGTGCGATCGCGTTAAAACAAGCTCCCAACGACGAAGGGGGGGCGTGGGGTGAATTACAATTGCTCCGCAACCATGGAGCGGGAAGTCGCGCCGCATTGGCGCAAGCCGCGGTCGAAGAAATCCATGACGTGCGGGGGACTCAGGCCAAAGAAGCACTCGTGCGAGCCGGGGTATCAATCGGTGTCGACGAATTCCTAGTCCGCGCGATCAGCACACCCCAAATCGTGGTCCAAATCGATGAGCAATGGAATGGGGATGTTGAACCTCTGCAGTGGCTGCGATGGATTCAATCGATCGAATATGCACGCGTCAAAGGTCCAGCGGTTCGCGCCGACGTGCTTCGTTTTCTCGTTACGATGCCCGACCTAAAAACGATCGCGGTGGTCGAAGGCACCGTAGACGCGGAAACGCTGAAACCCTTGCAGGAAATGAAGCATGTCAACTCGCTGGAGTTTCGCTACGTGAAGTTGACCCCGGAACTGGGTGACGAAATCGCCAAAATTCCGATGCGAATTTCCTTGAACTTGATGGGGACCGGCATTTCCAAGGAAAAAGTCGAAGCGTTGCGTCAACAGTTGCCCGGTTTAACGATCGATCATCGACAAGGTGGTTTCCTCGGCGTCAGTTGCATCAACGGCTTCGATGTCTGTCGAATCAATGAAGTGATTGCGGGGAGTGCCGCAGAGAAATCGGGGCTGCGACGAGGTGATGAAATCATCCAAATCGACGAGACTGAGATCGGCAAGTTCGAGGATCTTCAGAACGCGGTCAACCAAAAAATGCCTGGTGACGACATCCAAGTCAAGTTTCGTCGTGGGGATGCAACGGAAACCGTGAAACTAAAACTCGGAAAGCTGAACCAGCGGTGACGTCCAAACGCAAGCCGACAACGAAGTCAACTCCCAAATTGTCGCGTCCCAAACCGGAACCGCCTCCGCATGATCCGATCTGGGAACAATCGGCGTGGCGCAGCCGCACGCGCCAACGTTTGCTCGATTGGTTTCTTGAAAATCATCGCGTCTTGCCCTGGCGTTCGGACCCGCAACCCTATCATGTTTGGGTTAGCGAAATCATGCTGCAACAAACTCAAGTTGCGACGGTGATTCCCTACTATGAACGTTTTCTCAAAACGTTCCCCACAGTCAGCGCCCTGGCCGCGGCCGACGAGGAGACGTTGTTATCGCATTGGGAAGGTCTCGGCTACTACCGCCGCGCCCGCTCGATGCATGCCGCAGCAAAACAAATCTGTCAACGGCATGACGAGGTCTTCCCCGATACCTTCGAAGCGGTCTTGGATTTACCAGGAATCGGTCGCTACACGGCCGGGGCGATTTTATCGATTTCTCAAGGCCAAGCGTTTCCGGTGCTCGAAGGAAATACGCAACGCGTCTTTAGCCGTTGGGTCGCGATGCAGGGCGTGCTCTCCGAAAAGCCAACCTTGGATCTGCTTTGGAACATCGCCGGCGCGATGTTGCCAAGATCGAACGCAAAGCGTCGGGACCAGAAGCCGTCACACCTGCCGGATCGAGGTCCTGGGATTTTCAACCAAGCGGCCATGGAACTCGGAGCCCTGATTTGTACGCCGCGTTCCCCGAAGTGCGATCAGTGTCCAGTTCGCGCAGGGTGCTGTGCCAGAAAACTGGGCATCCAAGAAACGATTCCCGGTAAAGTCAAGAAAATCAAATACGAAGATCGCACCGAGTTCGCCTTTGTGATCGCCAACGACGACCACTCAAAATTTCTGGTTCGCCCGATTCCTGCTGGCCAGCGGTGGGCAGGGCTTTGGGACTTCCCTCGCTTGACCACAGGCGAAGTGGAAAATGCGTCGGTAGCGGCAAGCCAATTGAACGAGACATTGTCGGGTACGATCTCCGTTGGCGAACCCTTGATTACGATGAAACACGCGGTCACGAAATACCGAATCCGCTTAGACGTGATGCGAGCCACCATTTCCCATGGAGCGACGCGCCGATGGAAACCGCCATCGCCCTGGAAGTTTGCCACGCTCGCGGAGATCGACGAACTTCCAATGAGCATGACTGGTCGCAAAATTGCCAAGGAATTAAGCAAGTGTTCCTGATCACTCTCCGAGCTTGCCTTTTGATCCGCAAGTGATCAAAAACGATCCCGACGCTGCGCTCCCATCTACTCCTAACCGATCTGTTTCATGTAATCGGGAACCACCCCAATGAAACACTGGCAATGATTGCAAACCGAAACCTCCACACTGACTTCGAGACGACATCGGGGGCACGGACGCTGTGGGGGTGGCTCGACCGCAGGCGGGGCAGCGAGTGTCGCCAAGTCGCCAAGAATGCGCATCACGCCGGTATCCGAAAGCGTGTCCTTCGGTTGGGGCACCACCACATCGGCTCGACATTTTGGGCACGCTAACGTGCGTCCTCGCAAATGGGTCCCTGCTTTCAAGCGATGACCGGCCGAACATTCAACGTGCACGAATTCCATTTGCGCAAATCCTTTTTTTCAGCGTAAGAAAGACGCTCCATGAAACAGAGCGTTTGGCGGGAAGGAGCAAGACGGGATGTTGTTAATCGTCTCGACACGCTGATAGAACCCCAGCGCGGCGCTCAGGTTCCGAAATTTTCACTAGGCTTAGACTTGGCTTACATGCCCCCTCCTCGGCAAGACGGTGATGCGGGATCGTGAGCGAGGCGATCGCATCGAGCTTCTTATCTCACCACCAAGTCGCGTTTTTGCTCCACTCGCTGGGCAACCACACTGGGGTTAAAAACGACGAATAGTTGCGATTGGCCTCGAGATCCAAGTCGTTTGAGTCGCATCCCAGAGGGCAAACAGGGTTCCACTTGTGCTCTCCCGATTCGCTTTTCCACCACCAACACCGTTTGCTCATTCGCAGCGACGAAGCCGCGCAAACGTGGATCCGTTAGACCGCCGAAATGAGCGATGTCTGAGCGAGCTAAGTAAAACGGAACCTCCGAGAACTCATGTGCAATCGTGGCAATCGCTGGATTCGACTTCAACGCGATCTGCTCCGCCAGCGGAGAGGCTTGGCCAAACAACGTTTGGCTTTGACTATACGCCGGCACCATTTGATGCATCACCATGAACGTAAATAAGAAAGCAGTCCCCATCGACGTCGGCCAAGCAAACTTCGTGTCGCGACGCTTGCCCAACATGAATATTGCGTGACACAAAAGAGCGGTCCAAAGCGTCACCCAAAAATAGTTCCAAACGGATGCATCCTCGGCAAAAGAGACCGTAAAGATCACAAATCCCAAGGCCGCTACACAGGTGGTCACCGTCGCTGTGCGTGGCGACCAAACTCGAGCGAACCCAACATGTGCATGATCAAATGACTCACCCAGGACATAGTTCAAGTATTGCCCGATCATCAACGCAAACGCGGGTGCGGCGGGCAGCAAATACGTGGGCAATTTACATTTGGAGAGCGAAAAGAAAACAAAACACCAAAGACTCCAAAGCAGCAAATAGCCTACCGCCGGAGGCCGCTGGAAACGGGCTTTCCCCGTTTGTCGAAACAGGAAATGAACATACGGAATCGTCAAGAACGACCACGGATGCCCTGCGATTAACAACACCGGTACGAAATACCAAATCGGTTGATGATGAAATTCACCGGCAAAGCGAAGTAGATTGTGAGTGAACAGAAACTCCGACAAAAAAGTTGCGTCTTGCCACGACACCGCAATCATCCAAGGAGCGACCATCACCAATACCACGCCGCTAACCAGCCCATAATGCCACCAACGTGGCTTGGCATACGAATCCGATAACCACGCAAACGCAAACACCGGCGGCAACCACAACACCATGGCAATGGGCCCCTTGGTCAAAAAACCTAGTCCACAAAAAACGCCGGACAATAGCCACCATTTTAACTTCATCTCACCGCTACGAATCCCCTCGTAGGCCGTGAATAACGAAAGCGACAAAAACAACGTCATCACACCGTCGAGCAGTAGGTAACGACTGGTGAATGCAAAACCCGCCGATAACATCAACACCACTCCCGCAATCAAACCGATTCGCTGGCCAAACATTCGTGATCCAAACCACATCGTCGATGCAATGGTTGCCAACGCGGCCAACGCTGGCACCAGTCGGGCCGTGGTTTCAGTAATCCCGAACAACTTGAAGCTGATCGCACACAACCAGTAAACCAAGGGTGGTTTATCGTAGTAGGTTTGAAAGTTGAGTTGCGGCAAAACCCAATTGCCAGTCGCGATCATTTCACGTGGAATTTCGGCATAACGCGTTTCGTCGCGATCGATCAGTGGATAACCAAGATTTGTTAAAATGAAGATGGCAGCGATCAACAACAAACCGCACTGAGCCCACCCGTAGCGGCGCTGCATCAACGCACACTGTGGCTTCTCGGCCAACGCCGCGGCAGCGTCCGTCGACCCGGCGATTGTAGGAAACTGGACTTCGTTCCACCAAAATCGTGCCAGACCACAGAGCACCTTGGGAATATGGGTGATCGAAACCGTACTTGTTCCATCAGTCCGTGGGCGATGCGATACGCCAACTTCGACAATGCGATAGCCACCCTGTTTCGCTCGTGTCAGGATTTCAGAATTGACTAAAAATCCATTTCCGGAAATATCGAGATTCTGCACGACATCACGGTGAAACATCTTCAGCGCACAATCCACATCACGCACTTCGATTCGCAGCAGAATCCGAACCAATTGGTTATAGACACGCGAATACAAACACCTCAGTGCGGTGTCCTTGCGGTCAATGCGATATCCACAGACGATGTCGTAGCGTTTCGAAAGCAATACAAAGCGATCTAATTCTGTCAGATCAAATTGACAATCCGCGTCAGTGAAAACCACCAAGTCCATTTCCGCGGCGGCAAAACCACTCCGGATCGATGCCCCGTAGCCCTGGTTCGGATGGTGCTCTACGAGCCTAACGTGCGGATTCTGTTGGGCCGCTTGCTTCACCAATCCCCCCATGCCATCGGTGCTGCCATCGTCGACGACAATGATTTCGTAGTCGCGCGCCACTTGGCGTAGCGCCGAGTCGGCCTCATCAATCGCTTTGCGAATCACTTCGCTCTCATTCCAAGCTGGCAGAATGAGCGAGACGGTGACGGGGGGCCCCGCGGAGGGATTGGCGTACATCCTTGCACTTTCAAAAAAAAGATCATCCTTTGACTACGAGCGAAGAATAAATCGAAAGCGAAAATGCCGGCAAGCCCAACTACTAACAAAGCCGGAGTTTAATTCCGAAAACCACCGTAGTTAAATCGACACCCCCGATGACTTGCTAGCATCAAGGTGACCAGCGGGGGGGCGTTTTCACCTTAGGTCGATTCTCTGGGAAGTGCACGACGGTGCGAACGAACCCGAGAATCCCACGGGAGTGTTTTGGGACCGCTTGCGATGCTTGGCTCAGAGACTGGCCGGCTTCGGGGAATAGTGACTCAGGAGACTGGGTACTTTCCTAGGGCACGCGTGCTTCCCTCGGCCGCCCCCGCCGCAAACAACACTTCAACAATGGCAATCCGCCATTGCGCAATGCAACGATCGAGAATTGCAAATACCGTGGATCTGAGTCCAACGAGCCCCCCCGGTCAGTTACTAGCGCAGATCGGCATCAAAACCGATTGCTTGGCCAGCAACAAGACGATCACACTGGATCGTCAATTGGGGCGCAGAACCACCAGCGGCGACGTCAAAAACGGCTCGTTGCTGCGGCAGCAACCCTTTCAAGGATTTTTGCGAGCGGACTCCCTCGATCGCAGGAAAGGCATCGTAGTAAATCGGCGCAATGCCAACATTCTCGATCTCAATTCGGGCGGCTTGACCGGACGCCTCGAACCGTGTGACACGAAACCGATAACCGCACCCCATGCCAGCGGACCGAATCCGTGCCGCTTTCTGAAACCGAGGTTGAGCATCACCAAGGATAAAGGAAATGTGAAAGTCGGCTGCCTGGTTTTCAAACGACGTGCCATGCGGCCCAGAGGGCGCAAGCGCTTGACTCTGATCTTTGTTGCTGAAAAAGCTGAACTCCCCTCCCGTCGGCGCTACCTTCCAGCGATCACGACGCAGCGTATTCCAATTGGGCTCATTCTGTTTCGCATGCGCGGCATGATTGAAGGAATCGTCGAACACGCCAAAGGGCAACGCGAGGAGATCGACATTTCCGGAAAAAGGCCCCCAATCTCCGGCCGCGTCGACCGAGATCATCCAACGTGTCTGACGCAACGTCTTGTGCAAATGTTGTACAAATTCGGTTTGAAATTCAAGACTCGGAAACGTCACCCCCATTTTCATGGGGCCATCATAAAGATGGTACTCCGACCACAATCCAAAGCCGACCTGTAAGTAGGCAATGCGAGGATCTTGATCGTACTTTTCCGAATAGCGATCGAAAAATTCGAGAATGAAACGTCGAAGTTCTGGCTGGGACCAGTCGGGGAACTCCGTGGGTTTCCCCTCACTCGTTCCCCGTGTGACTTGGTAACCTGGCAATTTGGTAATCGACTCAGGCACCCCCGTTGGTTTGCCCACATAAGTATCGTACCAGCGGAGGACTAGTTGATGTCGTCGGTCCGCAACTCCCTCCAACACGTTCTCCAGCGGTGACCAATCGTACTCACCCTGGGCAGAGACAATCTGTTTGTAACTGAGGTAAACAAATTCAAGCTGAATCGGAGCATGGTTGGCGGCGTGATTGTCGGACCATAGCACAATTCCTGTCAGCGGTTGCACCTCGTCGACTTTCGATTGCAGCGGCACGCGGCGAAACTCTTCCGCGATCGAGTCCGGGTTCGCGAAAACCACCCCCAACGTTATCAACAAGCACGTTGGTAACCAAACATCCGAACAAGGGCGTGAGCTAGTCATGGGTGGAAACTCGCGTCGCATTGTCTCGCTCCTTATCATCGGGCCAATCGCTCGGTATTCGCGGTTACCGCTGTTGCATCCTAGCCACTAAGTTTGCGGCGTGAATTCGTGCTCGTTGAGGTGCCGGGCGAATGCAATCGCGTTGGCGAGTCGCAACGACGCTCGTGAATTACCTTCCACTCGCGAAACGATCGCTTGCGAATTCAAAAACGACTCGAGCGAATCCGATGGAGTGTGTGACTTGATATGGATTGATTTCAGGATCAAGGTGTCCGAGAATTCGGCGTCGACATTTCGTAGCAGTTTCGCAGTATTGGGATGGTAGACCGCCACATGGTCGCTGGGACGAAGGAACGCTCTCCACTGCTCACGAAAGGTGTCGATCGATACCGCGTCGGCAAAATGATTTTCCGTCAATTGTAAACGTTTAAGGAAATCGTGTTCGAGGCCTGAGTCGGACTGAATCATGCACTCGAATCGCTCGCCGCTGACGAGTCGCTCGGCGGTCCATGAAATGGGCTTGGCGCGAAAGCGATTTCGCACTCCTCGCCGAGCTCCTCGATCGAGTCGCTCTCCCTTCTCCTGTTCGCCATAGGCCACGACGACGTTCTGGAGTTCGCGGGTCAAGACGCGTGGAACATTGGGCGAGCCACGTCGTCGCGATTGATTGGCTCGCCAATGCTTCGCCGACGGGGTGTGGTTGAGTTGGTCGTCAACCATCCGTTCAAACGCGTCGAGCAAGCGATCAAGCCCGTCGGTGTCCGGTTCAATCGCCTTGAGCGCCGAGACGGTCGCTTCGAGGGTCGAGAGCGCGTGCTCGTTCGGTTCTCGCCGGATCCGATAACGACCGGGGGTTTCCGGAGCCAAGCGGTAGCGTGGCAACGTTTGCAGTCGTGGGATATCTCGCATCAAGGTTTTCGCATGATGCCATGTGCCATCGATCACGATCAATTGCTCAGGACGCGCCGCTGGCGAAAGTTCACTCAACAGTTTCGCCTCCTTGCCGGGGTACAGCACGCCCACGCTTTGGCTCAGCGACATTGTTTCAAAGCGACGGTTCAAGTCGAGATTATGCTCGGAAATCAAATCGCATCGAGAGAGCGCTTGATTGACAATCCGAGCGGTATTGAACGGATGAAAACGCTCGCGGCGATGCTGAAGGATCAGCACCTTGGTGCGATTATCGACCGCTGGGATGGAGTCGCAAAAACAGGCTTTCTCGGGACGAAAACAGCGATAACAACGAGGGGCCGTGTTGGTTTGAGGGCGAGTTTCCGAAGCGGACATAGAGGACACAAAGGGAGGGGAGTGGGATAAAGCGTGTGAGAGGGGTTGGCGAAGCCGGACGAGTGTCAGTGATCAGCGTGGGCGTAGTGTACTGTAAAATGCTTGTTTGACTTCCCCTAAAATGTTCGCGAATCACTTCTCGCTTGCCTGCATCACGTCCTCGTTTCACCGCGTTAATCACCGTCTCAAACGCTGGCTTTAAATTGCATGCACGGTTCCCTTTGGAACCGTGGCCCTTGTCGGCTGGCTCTGGTTTTCGCAATGCACACTGCCCAAGCCCCAGGCTTAGCCATGAGCTCATTGGCGTGGGCTTATTGGCGTGGTCCCCAAGGCAACGCAGTTGCCACGAATTCCAATCCGCCAGTCGAGTTCTGCGACAAAACCAACGTGATATGAAAGGTCCTCCTTCCCGGTCGAGGATCCGGATCGCCCATGGTTTGAGGCGCCCGTGGTTTGGGGCGAGCGTGTGTTCGTGGTCACTACAGAGCGGGCCGAACGCACGGGCGCCGAACGCATGGGCGCCGAACGGGCGGGCCGAGTCGCCCGCAGCCACTCTGGGCAGCCACTCTGGGCAGCCACTCTGGGCTGCGACTCTGGGCTGCCACTCTGGGCTGCCACTTTTGAGCTTCAAACTATTGTGTTTTGATCGCGGCACGGGGGATATGTTGTGGCAGCGGATCGCGACCACGTCCACACCTCATGACCCCACGCATGCGACGCATGGATTTGCCTCGGCGTCGCGATGTACTGATGCCCAGTGGGTCTACGCCCACTTCGGTTCTGGCGGGCTGTACTGTTACACCATCGACGGCAAACTGGTTTGGCAGCGAGACGAATCGATTTCCACCAAGGAAAATCGGGTTTGTTGTCATGTGTCGATGCAGCGACGGGAGGCCACGTCTACTTAACCGATCGCGGCGGCACCATCGTTGTGTTCGAAGATTCCGCAACGTTCAAGGTGGTCGCGACCAACGTGATGGACGAAACGCATCTGTGTTGTCTGGCGAAGTAGGCGTGAGGGTGCGTCGTTGACGCCGATGATGCCAGCACGAATCAGATTCGAGTATACAGATCCAGCACGAACACGGTCGTCCAGGCTACCGTGCGAAGCCAGTTTGTCTTGACCAGTCGACGAATCGTGGCAACATCATAACCCGAACGCTGCAAACGGTGGTGGCAGGGAACACTCAGGACAAACGTCGCGATCCAAGCGGTCGCAATCAACGAAGCCGCAAATAGCGAGAGAGCGTTGAGGTTGTGCACGATGAGCCAACCATGAACACCGAGCTGGCAGAACATCAACGGAACGACAAACCACGAGATCCGCTGAGTGTAACGCGAATGCCAATACTTGAATTGTTTGACATCACAAAACTCAAACGACGGATAAATGATCACTTGGACCAACCATATCAGCACGCACAATCCTGCGTCGACAAGTGGTTTAAGTTGGTTAACGATGTCAGGGATGTTCATTAAAGACGTTGATCAAGAAAGCAAACGAGCGATCGTAAATGCCACGAGCGGAGCTTTCCCGCGGTCCAGCGATGTTGAGCGTGGCGGGTTGGTGGATGGCAAGCCAATCGGCAATCGAAGCGGGCTCGTCCACCTCCAGACGCACCAACAAGTATGCCTTGCCAAGTCGATCGCAAATGCGCCGCGTCAGTAGCGTGCCGCTACGAAGTTTTTTTTCATATAGGATCAACGTCGCGTCGCTGTCGATCACATTTTGCTCGGTCCGCGGCGGATACTCGCTCGATGCCATCTCCTGTAACTCATAGCGACTTGGAATGCTGCCGTCCTCGGACAACCGCCCCGCCGGACACCAGCCACCGTGCCCAATTCCCAGGGCAATGGCCACATCCAAACCGGCTCGATCGACGCCCGTTTGTCCGCCGGAAATGATCTTCGTCGGCAACGTGAGTTGCCGTGAGATGCGTTGGGAATGCGACGAACCTGATTTGCTCATGGCTTCGGGTGCCCTGATCTCTTCTTCCCTCTGCTCATCGATTTACCCCTTGGCGTCCAATGATCTGGCGTCAAACGAGATCTGGCGTCAAACGAAACGACGTTAACGACTGGAACTCAATCTCTCTTCGCTTGCCTTATCGAGCACTAGGTTGCGTCGTGAAGGAATTAGTTTACCAAACTTTTGCCATGATTCGGGCAGCGGAGCGGACCAACCGATGCGTTCACGCAGCGTCGGGTGGGTGATTTCGAGCTTCCAGCTGTGCAGTCCGATGCCCGGTTCAAATTCATTTTTGGCGTCGTATTTGCGATCGCCCCAAACCGGGAAGCCCAGGTTCTCGAATTGCAAACGGATCTGGTGCTTGCGTCCGGTCAAGAGGCGAACCGCAACGAGCGACGCGGTCGGTGTGGCGGCCAGACAGACGTAGCGCAACCGAGCCAGTTGGGCGCCGTCGCGTTGCTGCGGAACCGTTTCCATCCGCCGCGCGGCATCGTTCTTCGCAACGTGATCGACCAATTCGCCATACTCGTTATCCAAGCAACCTTCGAGCACCGCCAAATAGGTCTTCGCGGCGAGATCTTTACCTTGCCCGGAAAACTGGGGAGTCAATCGTGATGCCGCTTTGCTGGTTTTCGCCATCACGATAATGCCGCTGGTCATCGAATCGAGTCGGCTCACGATGCCGAGATAGGCGCGGCCCGGTTTGTTGTAGCGTTTACGAAGGTATTCGGTTGCCTGGATATGCAACGTGGGCCCCGTTTCCGCTCCCATCGTGATCAATTCAGCGGGCTTGTTGAGCACCAGGAGGTGATTGTCTTCGAAGATAATCTCGAGTTCGGACATGGGTGGCGTGAGGGGTTGGAAATGATAAAGAGCAGGGAGAGAACGACTGGGAATTGCCAGTGGATGGAACGATGGTTGTAGTGGGGCGCGAAGCGAAAACGTAGGCCAGGGACGATTTTGCGTCCTCTCCCTCGCTTCACGAGGGGGCAAAATCAAGCGGACGACCTTCAATTTTGCCAACTGACGTCACTCTACCCCGAACCTAATAGATCAAAGAAATGCCTCGCCGTGTCGCCCCCGTTCTATTGACAATGAAGAACGATACGTCCAAAATACCCTTACTGAGACTGATTCTCAATAAAAGGACTCCCGCCTGTGACGACACTTGATCAGCTGAAACCCGGCCAAATGGCTCAAATTGTCCGGATTGAAGGATTTGATGGCATTGCCTCGCGTTTGCGTGAGATGGGCTTCGTACCGGGACAGGCGGTACAGTTTCTCCGCAGCGCTCCGTTAGGGGATCCGCTAAAGTGCTCGGTCCAAGGCAGTCGAATCGCAGTTCGTTGCGGCGAAGCGCGTCGTGTCTTTATCGAACCGATTGCTGAGCCTGCGTTTGCCTCGTAGTTCGTGATCTCGAGTCGATGATCGCACTCGACACGAAAATTTCTTTTGCCAGCAACCATGTTGCTGGCACGACCATTTTAGGGCGTACTTTATCCAATGGCGAGCTCCGCCAAACGCACTTCGTCCCGTTCGGGAAAGTCGGCTATGAAAGCCGCATCCCGCGTCGCACTCGTTGGCAACCCGAATACGGGGAAGAGCACGCTCTTCAACGCCTTGGCGGGCATGCATGTCCGCACCGGCAACTATGCGGGGGTGACGATCGAGAAGAAGATCGGCCGTTGTGACCTCGGTAGTTCAACGGCCGACGACGCCATCGCCAGCGATCACGACGCTTGCGTGGTCGACCTTGTCGATCTTCCGGGCACCTATAGTTTGGCGCCACGTTCGCCCGACGAATTGGTTGCCGTCGAAGTATTGACCGGAGATGTCGAGTCGGAACCGCCAATCGACGTGATCGTCTGTGTGGTCAACGCCACGGTGCTGCAGCGTAATTTGTTTCTCGTCAGCCAAGTGCTCGAGTTGGGCAAACCGACGATCGTCGCGTTGAACATGATCGACACCGCAGAGGCGCGTGGTTTGGCGATCGATGTCGATCAACTATCAAAAAATCTTGGCGTGCCCGTGGTTTGCACGAGCGCGTCACGTCGCACAGGAATCGACGCCTTAAAATCAGCGATTCGCGCCGAGCTCGATCGCATCGAACGGGATCGTGTCGACGGGGAGCCTGTCAAGACGATTGAGCGTGACCGTCCGCTACCAAGCGAGTTTTACGAAGTCTGTAACGAATTGCGTGGCGAGTTAATCACGCGAGCGTGCACAAACGATTCATTGGCAAGCCGGACGCCGTGGGAATCGGTATTGCCAGACCAATATTTGATTGAGCGGATGCTGTTGGATCGCGGCGGAGAAGCGGAACGGCGAGCGGTGCGGCGTTTGGGCGCCGCAGTGCTGCCCGCGATCAGTGCTTCGCGTGAAAAGTTGGCGACACTCGTGGGCGATCCGGTCGACATGGAGTGCAGCGCACGCTATTCCTGGGCGGCACAAAGTCTGAAGCAAGTGGTGTCGACGAAACTCGCCAAGCCACGCAACGCCACCGATTGGTTGGACGCAATCTTAACGCATCGAGTGGCGGGATTGGTTTGCTTCTTTGCAACGATGTTCTTGATCTTTCAGTGCATCTATTCGTTTTCGTCCTATCCGATGGACGCGATCGAGTTTTGCACCGGGGCCGTTTCCGATCTTGTCGCATCGATCGTGCCCCCGGGGATGTTGCAAAGTTTGTTGGTCGACGGCGTGATCGCCGGCGTCGGTGGCGTGTTAATCTTTTTGCCTCAGATCGCGTTATTGTTCTTCTTTTTGGCGTTGTTAGAGGATTGCGGCTACATGTCGCGAGCCGCGTTTTTGGTCGATCGCGTGATGACGCTATTCGGGCTCAGTGGCAAATCGTTCTTGCCGATGATGAGTTCGTTTGCCTGTGCGGTGCCGGGGGTGATGGCAACGCGCGTGATTGAAAATCGTCGTGACCGATTTGCCACGATCATGGTGGCGCCGCTGATGAGCTGCAGTGCTCGCTTGCCAGTCTATTTGCTGTTGATCGGCGCGTTCATTCCCAGTGCCAGTTATGTTGGCGGTTTATTGTCGACTCAGGCGTTGGTACTGATGGCGATGTATCTGGTCGGCGTGGGCGTTGCGATCCCGGTAGCGTGGCTGCTCAAGCGAACGCTACTGCGCGGCGAAGTCGCCCCGTTTGTGTTGGAGCTCCCCGAATACAAAGTCCCCTCGGCAAGGGTGATTCTGGCACGCGTCTGGGAGGCCAGCAAAGCGTTTGTCGTACGTGCGGGGACAATGATTTTTGCTGCTTCGATCGTGATTTGGTTCGCCGGTTTCTGGCCCGGGGATCACACGCGGCAATTTGAAATTGAGCGTGAGATCGAACGCCTGGAAACGCTCCAAGCGTCGGCGGCCCCCGTTTCGACAGCACAAGCGGAGCAAAGTGAAGCGTCCGCCGTCACCGAGCCGGGGATGGATGAAATTTCCGCGACGCTTGAAACGCTACGGGCCGAACATCGCGTGTTGAGTGCGACATTGTTGGAAAACAGTGTTTTGGGCCGAGTGGGTCACGTGATCGAACCGGTCGTCAAACCGCTCGGATGGGATTGGCGCATCGGCGTCGGAGCGGTTGCAAGTTTTCCGGCCCGCGAGGTGATCATTGCGACGCTCGGGACGATCTACAGCCTCGGTGGGGAGGTGGACGAAGAGGACGACAGTTTGATGGCAGCCCTTCGCGCATCCAAATGGCCCGACGGAAGCCCGGTCTTTACGGTCCCGGTGGCCTTGTCGGTGATGGTCTTCTTCGCCCTTTGTGCACAATGCGTCAGTACCTTGTTGGTAATCAAACGTGAAACAAATTCATGGTTCTGGCCCGTGCTTAGTTTTTCCTACATGACGGTGCTCGCCTACATCGGGGCATTCGTCACGTATCAAGTCGGCGTGCGATTCTTCTGAGGTATTCGATAAAGTGTTCGATTGGCAATCCGTGGTTGCACTATCGGTTGTTTGCCTGGCTGCGTTGTGGTTGTTGCGTGGGATGGTGGCGACGATCCGCAAGTGCTTGAGCGACGATCCGGCCGACGCGGTTGGGTGTGGGAATTGCCCTAAGAATCCAGCGACGAAGCCCGAGAACAATCTGGTTCAACTGAGTCGCCCCAAACGGGATCACGGCTAAGCGGATCGCCCGCGATCAGGCTACGAAACGGCCTTTGCTTTGACGGCCCTGAGGCACCGGGTAACCTGCGTGATCTGGGCGTTCGTCCGCTCGACCAAAAAGCATTGGTGCGATCCCCCACACCTCTGGGAATTCCGTTAGAATCGTGCTCCAAGCGCAGGTCCCATTCGAATCCCCTTTGCAAACCGCAACATGAGCACCACAGTCGAGTCGATGCAGAGCCAGGCTGACGAGTTTCGGGAGCGATACGCTTCGGTGCGTGAGATGATCGGACGTGTGATCGTTGGTCACGACGAGATCGTGCATGGCGTATTGACCGCCATGCTCTGTGGTGGCCACTGTTTGCTTGAGGGCGTTCCGGGGCTCGGGAAAACGATGCTCGTGAGAACGCTTGCCGAAGTGCTCCACCTGAACTTCAACCGTATCCAATTCACCCCCGACTTGATGCCAGCGGACATCCTCGGCACCAACTTGATCAACGAAGACGAGCACGGCCATCGTAAGTTCGAGTTCCAAAAGGGACCCGTCTTTACCCAAATCCTGCTGGCCGACGAAATCAACCGGGCGACTCCCAAAACCCAATCGGCGATGCTGGAAACGATGCAAGAAGGAACCGTCACGGCGGCGGGACATCGATTCATTCTCGATAAACCCTTCTTTGTTTTGGCGACCCAAAACCCGATCGAACAAGAGGGGACGTACCCGTTGCCGGAAGCGCAGATGGACCGCTTTCTGTTCAAATTGGTCGTCGGATACAGTTCGCGAGAAGATTTAAACGAGATCGTCGATCGCACGACGCGCGGTGTCAAAACCGAAATCGAAAAAGTGATGGATGGCGCGGAAATCATGAAGTGGCAATCGCTTGTCCGCGAGGTGATTCTTGCACCGCACGTCCAGGACTACCTGGTGCGATTGACATTGGCGACCCATCCCGAGGGCGCTCACAGCGTCAAAGCGACCAACGACTACATCCGCTGGGGCAGCAGCCCACGCGGTGCTCAAACCTTGGCCTTGGCATCGAAAGTTCGCGCCTTGCTTGATGGACGCTATAACGTCAGTTTCGAGGACATCCGTCGCGTCTACTTGCCCGCGATGCGACATCGCGTGTTGCTGAATTTCGAAGCGCAAGCCGAAGGGATCCAGCCGGACCAAGTGCTCTTGGACGTGCTCGAAAAAGTCCCCGAAAAAGCCGACTGAGACTCGCTCCATGAGCGTCCTGGCCTGCCTCCCCTTCCTTCCTTTCCCACCCCTGCCACCTTTCTACCCATCAAGAGCGGATTCGATGAACAAACGATTTGTTGATTTGGTTTCCCTAACCACCTTATTGCTGTGTTTGGGTGTTTCCATTGGTCATGCCGAAGACAAAACCGACAAAAAAGCAGACGCCCCTGAGGTTTGGGTGACATCGATCGCGCCGCTTACCGGCGACACGTATGTTGCCGCAACCGCAGATGGATTGCTGCTTCGCGATGCCTCGGTGAAATCGTTTACGATCGCAGCCCCGCAAACGATGACCGATTTGTACACTCACCCGGCAGCAGTTTGGTGCGTCGATGCGACTGCCGATGGCAGCGTGGTCGCGAGTGTCGATTATCGCGGCAATCTCGTAATTTATGACGTCGCGTCAAAGCAACCGACGACTCACGAGAAAGCGCTTGAGCGTTGGTGCCAAGCGATGCAGTTTGCTCCCGACGATAAAACCATTGTTGCCGGCAACGAAACAGGAAAGATCTTGGTCTGGGATCGGGGCGAAAACAAGGTCACCAAGTCGCTTGAACTCGATGGTCAAGCTGTGACCGCGATCAGCTTCTCAGGCGACGGAAAACAGATTGCCGCCGCCGACGGGGGCGGGCATGTCCATTTGATTGAGTGGCCCGAATTGAAAGCGGCTGGCAAAATCAAAGTCAGCGATGCCCCCGTTTGGAGCGTCGCTTACGCCGCTGGAAAACTGATGATCGGCAGCGGTGATCGCAACTTGTATCGCTGTGAGCCCAAAGCCGATGCGAAGCCAGAACGGATGACGCGTGCCAGTGATTGGGTCACCCAATTTGTGGTCTCCAAGACCGGAAAAGTAGCGGCGGCGGAACTGGGCGGCAAACTCTACTTTCCGATGCTTAACGAAACGTACGACGTCGGTTCGGATGTCACCCCCGTGAAGAGCGGCGTATGGGCGCTGTGCTTCCATGACGACAAAACGTTGCTGGTGGGCACTCGCAAAGACGGTGTCGTGGCGGTCAAAGAATCCGAGGGCTGGAGCAAGCCATTGCCGCCAGTGGTCGACCCCAAACCTGAAGAGGAAGTGAAGCCAGAACCCACCGCCGAAGAAAAGGAAAAGATGGCAGCGACTGAGAAGGCCGCTGCCGAGAAGGCGGCTGCGGAAAAGGCGGCTGCCGAGAAGATGGCCGCGGAGAAAGCAGCTGCTGCTAAAAAGGCCGCGGCGGAGAAGATGGCTGCTGAGAAAGCCGCTGCTGAGAAAGCCGCTGCTGAGAAAGCCGCTGCTGAGAAAGCCGCTGCTGAGAAAGCCGCTGCCGAAAAAGCCGCTGCCGAAAAAGCCGCTGCCGAGAAAGCCGCTGCCGAGAAAGCCGCTGCCGAGAAAGCCGCTGCTGAGAAGGCCGCTGCGGAAGAACCAGCAAAGGAGTAGCCCTTATCGCATCCCCATTCCCCCTGACGACGTGACGTCTCGGACAGCGTGGGAAAAATCTTCGACTGACGGGCGATATTGGATCCGCGGTTCGGCGTCTGCCGGGCCGCTTTGGATCACCGAATCTCAATAAGGGGATCGGCCGCTAGCAGCCTACGTGACTCCCTTGTTGTCGTCGAAGGTGGTTTGGTAGCGTATCGGCATGGGTGACTCGCTCTTTCGCTCGGTTTTCTGCCTTTCCGCTGCTGGCACGCGCGCCCTATCGCTCAAAGTAGATATGATTGTCGATAGAGCGGGCGTCCTTAAACACTTATCCAAACCTCGTCATTTACTCCCCGGCGTCCGGCCCTGCAGGAAGGTAAGAGGCGAGCGACCGCGGGGCGGATCGTGCTAGGGCGGTCACGAGGGCAGGGCCTTGGCTGCGACTCAACCACTTGCCTCCTCCCTCCGTCTGCCCCCCCTCCCCAGAATAATCGCCCACCGAATCAAGCCCTTAAACACCATGTCAAACGCTCCCCCAGAGACCGCCACCGCGAAACCAGAAACCCCAGGGCGGCTTGAATACGTCGTCCGTTGCGGTTCGATGCGAATACTGGGCGTGATGGCGGCCAAACAACCGTTTCGCTACGGTGATCAAGTCGTCGTGCGTACGTCGCGCGGGACCGAGATTGGCACGGTGCTTTGCGAAGCGACTCCGGCAGCGGTCGACCATATTGAAGAGCCAACCGAAGGTTCGATCGTGCGCGCCCTGACGGCGGACGATCAAAACCAATGGAAACACCTCGAATCGAAGGCACGCGAGGACATTGCCGCATGCCAAACGCTCGCCTCGAAGTTGAATTTGCAAATGGACGTCGTCGATGCCGAGCGTATTCTTGGCGGCGAACGGATGGTCGTCTATTACTTGGCCGAGCAACGGATCGACTTTCGACAACTGGTTCGAGACTTAGCCAGTCATTTTCAAACGCGGATCGAAATGCGTCAGATTGGGGTTCGCGACGAGGCAAAGTTGTTGGCCGATTACGGTGACTGTGGGCAACCGATTTGTTGTGCCAACCATCTCAGCAAAATGCCTCCGGTTTCGATGCGGATGGCCAAGTTACAGAAAGCGACATTGGACCCCACCAAGATCTCGGGACGCTGTGGTCGCTTGAAATGTTGCCTGCGTTACGAGTTCGATACTTACGAGGAGTTGGCTGCCGAATTGCCGCCAATCGGAAGTCAGATTTTGACCCGTGACGGAAGTGCGATGGTACTGGGGCAAGACATTTTGTCACAACAATTGGCGATCAAGACCGAAGATGGCCGCCGCATCATGCTCTCCGGATCCGACGTGATCTCGATCACCAAGCGGGGTACGAATGAAAAGAAACCCCACACCAAAAAGAAAAAGAAGAAGAAGTGATCTCCACGGCCCCTTCGCTCTCGACCTAGTGGGCACCGTAAGCGCGTCCGAACGAGGACGACTCGGGGGATCGGTGAACGGCGAGGCACCGCCGAAGCGACGCTCTGGAAGGGTCACATCATGATGGCCCAGAACATTGACGCAGGAGCCGATTCCATCTACCTTGATCCCCAACTCGCTCGGCGATTGAACAAAGAATCGCTTTTGTTGACGAGGATTTATTGAGTCTTACACGCGTTCACGATAAGCTTTCGCTCGGAAGCTTCATCCGCCACTTTTCGAATTTTCACCGGGACTACGAAATGCTTTCTTTGAATTCCTCGCTACTGTTGGGGCGTCGCGGTGGCGGGCTTGGCGGCATGGTCGGTTGGTTCATCCGAATTGTGATCTATGACATCTGCATCACCGGCATCTCGGATGTTTTCGGTGTTTCGCGGATGGTCGCGTTGTTCATCTTTCTAGGGATCCTGGGTTTGATCTCGCTGGGCGGCTACTTGCTTCGTAACAAGTACGCGACCGGCGCGGCAGACGACTTTTGATTTCCCTGATTCGAAACGCAGGCGGTTCGTCTTTTCCAATTTTTTGTTGAAGCCTCTGAAACACGAGCGTTCAGATCGCTCCTCCAAAGCCCATGGAATTTTGTGTAAAGCACGCCCCGGTTTGTTCGACGCTCGAGTTCTCGTTGTCGCAGGACGAATACGTCGTCGCACAACCCAATAGCATGTTGACGATGACCGCGGGGATCGTGATTTCAGCGCATGCCGGACGCTTAGAGTCTCCCGCGGCGTTGAGTTCCCCCGCGGGTGAACGAGCAATCGCATCGTCATCGCCATCGCCACGCGGCCGCAGCTCGTGGTTGGGCGGTTTCAAAAGCATGCTTGGCGGCGAGAGTTTCTTTACCGCGGAGTTCCGTGCCAAGTCGGACGAGCAAACCGTCGTACTAGCACCGGAAAGCTACGGCGACATCGTGGCCTTGGATTTGCAACCTGATACAGGCTATTTTCTGACCCGTGGTTCGTACTTAGCCAACGTCGGCTCGACCAATGTGCGGGTCAAGTACGGTGGGTTGAAGGGCATGATGAGCAAAAAAGGTTTGTTCTTGATGCACGCGACTGGGCATGGAACCGTGTTCTGCCATTCCTACGGTGCGATTGTGCATCACAGGCTTTCTGCGAACGAAACCTTGCTCGTTGACAATCGGTTCATGGTCGCGTTTTCCGACACCGTCCAATATCGCCTCGTCAAAGCGTCGGACTCATTAAAGGATTCGCTGATGTCTGGCGAAGGTTTGATCAACCACTATAGCGGCCCCGGTGACATCTATTACCAGACACGCGGCAAACCGAGTGGCGGATTCTTGACAACTCTGATCGACGTGGCCTTTTGACATGAATCGGCAAGCGGTACCTAAACGCGACGCATTGCTCGGCCAGCTGCGTCGAGCAAACCAATACACCGCGGTGTGGGTCGCGATGCGAGTGATCGCCATCGTCGGACTGCTCGCCTTCATTCGTTGGGACCAAGTCTTCTTTGCACCGATTGTCTCGGTCACCGCGTGCCTTATCATCGTGGGTCCGTTCGCGATGGAGTTGCTGAGAACTTGGGGGCAACGCAAAAAGCGGCTCGAAGACATCAAGGATTCAACCCGCTTTGGTGATCTCGACAAATACAAGCTGCAAACACTTTATCGCGAAACGCTGCAACGGCTGAAGTTGCCTGACGAACGATTGCCCGTCTACGTGACCAACGACAAATCACTCAACGCCGGTGCGGTCCGATTGGGCCGATTGTTTGGTCGACTCAACGGAATCTACCTCCATCGCCAAGTGCTCCACAAACTTCGCGGCGACGAGGTGCAAGCGATCATGGGGCACGAACTTGGTCACTACTATCGCTTCTATTTGGCGGACCAGCGGTTTCGGCTTTTGACGTTGTTACTCGGTGCGCTGCTTGGCGTCTTTGTGGTCCAGTTGACCGACGCGCAGGGCTACCTCGGATTGATCATCGTCTCGGCGACCAGCTCTGCTTTTTGGTTTGTAAGTGGCATCCCCACGATGCGGCACGGTCGCGCGATCGAGCACCTCTGTGACGATTTTGGGTCACAGGTGCAAGGGATCGAGTCGTTCATCAGCAGTTTGCTAAAGATCGGCTTAGACGAAGAGATGCGATGTTCGATCGAATTAGAAGTCATGGCGATGCACGTTGACAACGAACTTTTGAGCCCAGCGGAAGTAGCCGCCGCGGTAGAAAAATCGATCCCCTACGGGCATGCCGCTGAACCCGAATTGTTTGATACGGTCACTCGCGAATTAAAAAACCGGACCCAAGCAAATCGCAAAGCTTCCCTTTCAGGTTTCATTAATTACCTCAGGGAAAGTGATCGCGATGAGGGAGATTTGAAAGAACGGTTAGAGCAACAAGCGAGGCAACTTAACCAAATCGATCGCCTGGAATGGGAATCGATTCTTGACGACCCACAGGACGTTCGCTTGAACGAGCGTCAAACCGAACGTTTGGTTCAGCTGATGTTAGCTGCCCCCGAAAAGTCACTGTTTCGCACTCCGGGGCACCAGGATGGCATTCATCCTCCGGTAGCGCTGCGGATTCTCTATCTCTGGCAAAATCGAAATAGTACGACCGAGTTGAGCCTGTAGAAACGCAATGGCGTCGCGAAACTCATGCCGAGTTCCGCTCCCTTCCCGGTCGCCCCAAGCCCTTGGCGACATGCACCACGCCAAGGGGTGCTCTTATTCCTAGAGCATTTTTAATTTCCCTGTAACGAACGTCGCCAGACGGCAGACCACGTTTTGGCAAACGTAGCTACGGCTTGAATCCCACGTCATTTTTCAAATGACTCTAAACCAGCAATTCGAACAGCATGCGTTGTTCGTTAATGATTTGGTATTCGATGTGGCTGGCGTTCATCCGTGCGATCAACGCATCGTAGTCTTCCGCCTTGGCGATTTGGATGCCCACCAGCGCCGGACCGGTTTCACGGTTGTGCTTCTTGGTGTACTCGAAGTGAGTGATGTCGTCGGTCGGCCCCAGCACGTTGTTCAAAAAATCGCGTAGCGCACCGGCTCGCTGCGGAAATTTGATCACAAAATAGTGCTGAAGTCCTTCGTACAATAAGGCGCGGTCGCGAATTTCTTCGGTGCGATTAATATCGTTGTTACTGCCGCTGACGATACAGACGACCGTTTTACCTTTGATCTCGGCTTTGATTTGCTCGAGTGCGGCGATCGCCAGCGCACCGGCTGGTTCGACGACCAAGCCTTCATCGTTATAGAGCCGCAGCATCTCGCTACAAACTTTGCCTTCGGGCACGAGCAACATCTTGTGAATCACTTGCTGGGCAATCGCGAAGTTCAGATCGCCAACGCGTTTGACGGCCGCTCCATCAACAAAATTATCAATGCTGTCGAGCGTGACCACCTTGCCCTGTTTCAAGCTTTCATACATGGCCGGCGCCCCCGACGGCTCGACGCCGATCACCTTCGTCGACGGCGAGCATTGGTGAAAATAACTTCCCAATCCCGAGATCAGCCCCCCACCGCCGACTGCGACCAAAACAAAATCGATCGGGTCGGGGTGGTCTTCGAGGATTTCGAGCCCCACGGTCCCTTGACCTGCGATGATCCCGGGATCGTCAAAGGGAGGCACGTAGGTCAGCCCTTCGGAGGTCGCCTTGTGAGCTTCGGCAGCCGCATCATCAAAGGTGTCGCCAACGAGGATGACCTCAACATATGCTTTCCCGAACAAACGAACCTTGTCGACCTTTTGCTTGGGCGTCACCATCGGCATATAAATTCGCCCTTGGATCTGCATTGCATTGCAGGCGTACGCGAAGCCTTGCGCGTGATTGCCTGCGCTCGCACACACCACACCGGCCGCCCGCTGGGCTTCGGTCAATTGCGTCATGCGGTTGTACGCCCCCCGAATCTTGTAGCTGCGTACGTCCTGCAAATCCTCTCGCTTGAGCAACACGTTGGCATCAAAGGCAAGCGACAAACGCGTGCTCGGCAACAACGGCGTCCGGCGAACGATCGCGCGAATCCGCTTTTCGGCCGCGTGAATCGACTGGACGCTCGCGAGCACCGAGGGGTTGTGATCGATCAACGTTTCTAGATCTTCAAGGTTAGTAGGAATGGAGCTCGCCATGGATTGAATTCAATCCTCATGTGACCGAGCAAATGAGAATTGGGAAACGGCGAAGGATTAAGGAAAGACGATCCCCCCAACCCTCATTGGATCATCCTCGAGCCAAATCGGCTAGCGAGCGGGACACCTCCCCCGTCCACTGGGTTCACCCCAGCACGGTCGGGTGCGAGACGTCCGGTGGGGCTCCTTCGTCGCACTTTTTGCACGTTAGCAACATGCCCAATCGTGAATCACGCCCCTCGGCGGTCGTGACCCACAATCGACTGACCAGCGGTGGATCGTGGCGGACATGTTGGTTGTGGCCACAGGCTAATTCTGCCACCCAATGAGATTGGTCGTCGGTGTGGAATCCAGTAATGGGCTGCTGCATCGCAAATGATTGTGATTGTGGTGTTGTGAAGCTCGGCTCCCTCGCGATGAGAAGCTACGATCATCATTGCGTTTTATGAAACGACGTGGCGTCAATCGTCTTTGAGCTGCCTCGCTCGCTTTGGACATAGTGCGGCGAACTCGAGTCGGCCGGACTGGGAGGCATCTCGTCAGTGCCACCAGCATGGAATACCTGGACGTTCATCGAACCGATGAAGCGACTGAGCACAAAACGGCGAATCAGGTCTCGGCCTGCGGGGACCAACATCATGAACCCTACCCCATCGGTCAAAAGTCCAGGCGTCAACAACATCGCGGCCGCGAACACGATCATCAATCCGTCTTGGATTTCACGGCTTGGCATGCGTCCTTCGGACAACGCCGATTGGAAACGAAACCACGCGATGGCGCCTTCTCGTCGAGCCAGATACGAACCGAGAATCCCGGTACCGATGACAATGGCCAAAGCCACCAACACGCTGGTCGCATCGGCCAACGCAAGCATCAAATAGAGCTCGACAATCGGAATCAGAATGAACGCAGCGAGCAGCCGAAAAAACATTGTTTTTATAAACCTGTTATGCGGTATGCGGGGATTTTTTTCGTCAATTGGGCATCGCAAGCGCTTCAATCACTCCGCGACGTCCCTCTTCGCGTCCAACTCCGGTCGACCATCCCCCGCCATTTTGGCACCGAATTGCAATCCCTCGCCCTAGGGTTGCAGGTTCCGTGCCAAGCGGTCACGAGGTCATGAGGTCAATCCCGGTAGATCCAAGGATGCGTGTCCGGGGATGCACGGCTCACCACCCCCACGATATCGTCAATCGGCACTGGACCAAACTCACGACTATCGACCGAAATGGGCACATTGTCACCGACAACAAAACACTCGTTAGCTCCGAGTTGCCGCGGATAGTTCGCTCCGGAATCCCGCTGCCGCAAACGATACTCGACCGACCGCTGGACGATCAACGCTCTCAGCTGAATCCCCTCGACAACATCCCCCGTCCGTGCCGGAATGTCGTGCACTCGAATCGCAATCGGCGTTTGGGCGGTGAGGACGGCAGGGGCGATCGCGTCCAACGGAACCAATCCCGCCGCGTCGACGATTCGGATCGTCCTCGATTCGTTTGCAGCGAGTGTCTGTATTGCCACGCGGATCCCCGCGTCAGTAAAGAAAGCGACTTCGACCCGCGCAGCCGACGCAAGGGTAACGGCAATCGCAAGCTGGTCGACCGGGTCGAGTTGGCGGATCACGTCGACGTTACAGGGGTAGTCGTCGTAGATCGCACTTGGCCGCGAATGTTGATGGACCGCTTGATGGTGATAAACGAGCCAATCGACAACGCCGTCGTTTGCACGGGATGTCCAATGCCCCTTGCTTCGCGCCCAGTTGGACGCGTCCGCAGCGGGGGACCAGCGTGATTCCGTTCGCCGTCGATCGACGTCGACATCGATCAACGGAGCCGCGGATGGGAAGTTCGTTGCCTCGAGAATCGCTTCGAGTCGACTGCCGTTGACGAGCAAACGTCGCTGATCCACCGCGACGCGATCCCCCGGCAAGCCGAGAATGCGCTTGACCCGCATACGTCCGTCGATGTTCACAGCCACGACATCACCGATCGCCAAGGATGACGTTGCGGTGACTTGGATCAGATCTCCGGGTTCGTGGTTGACCAAGTTCGGATCCCGGCTGAGCTCGATTTCGTGGCCACAGTGCCAACACTTGATCGAGCGCGCGGGCGTTGCCTGCGCCGCCAACCTCAATTCGGAAATCTTCGTTTCGCTCTCGCAATCGGGGCAACTCACGGTGCGGTGGTCACCGTAAAATGTCGGAGCCATCGAAAACCCGCGGACGCGAAAAATCGGATCTCGTGCGTTCCATCGAAACCCGACCATCCCAATCACTCCCATCGCAATCGCGAATGCCACGATCGCAAAAACCCTTTGTGGAGGGGGCGGATCGTTTTTTTCGCGGGGGGAGATCACGTCGTTATCTGATTTTGGAGGTTGGATTGCGAGCCGGCCATTTCGGCGTCGAAAGTGTACAAACATAACGTTAGCATCGTGACACATCCGTGATGCGAGCGATTCTTTTCCACAATCTGCGAGGGAATGAGCAAATTCCATCGGGGGTAAAATCGCCAGTATTTCATGCGATAACGCGTCGGTTCCTCATCTTGAGTGATCATCGCCCAAGCCTCAGATACGCCTAACGCCACAGCGATCAAAAAGTTATAGTTAGCCCATCATTTCAGCAAATGATGGCTATCGTCTTGCGGATGATTGAGTCCTTTATCTTACTGCACTCGCGAACCTTTCTGCGATCGTTCTCTTTTCCAACTAACTGCAAATGCCCCAGTCGAACTCGTCCCACCGTCATGCGAACGATACGGAAGCTTCCTCCCCGGTTCAAAACGATTCGCAGGATCGATTTGCGAAAAAAACTCAGTCGGAAGTCGAGCCGGGTGGCAATTTAAAAACGAGGGGACGGATGGGTAAAGTTGCGGGCGTTCGCGTCGCCGCCACCGGCTCGTATGTCCCTGATGAAATCGTCACCAACGAGGACTTGGCGGCACTGGGCTGTGACAGCGAATGGATTGTGCGGCGGACCGGGATTAAGCAGCGTCGCCGCGCCGCAGACGACCAAGCGACCAGCGATTTTTGCTATCAGGCGGCCCTGCGTTGCTTGCGATCGGCGAATTTGGATCCCAGCGACGTCGACTTGATCATCGTTGCCACCATGACCCCCGACTACCCCACACCTTCGACCGCATGCCAAGTGCAACGGATGCTCGGTTCGGTCGCCCCGGCCATGGACGTTAACGCCGCCTGCGCGGGATTCATGTACGGGATGATTACGGCCAGCCAGTTTGTGGCGGCAGGCAACAGTCGCTGTGCATTGGTGATCGGTGCCGATTTGATGAGCCGAACGGTCGATCCGACGGATGTAAAAACCTATCCCTTGTTCGGCGATGGAGCGGGAGCGGTGATTTTGACACCAGCGGACTGCGCCGAGAGTGATGAAGGTGCCCCCACAGCTGAATCCTTTCATGAGCAAGGGATTTTGTCATATCAACTTGGCAGCGAAGGGTGCGGCGGCACCATGCTTAGCATTCAAGCGGGGGGCACGCGTCGAGCATTGACCCCGGAAGCCTACGCCGAAGGGGCTCATTACTTAACGATGGATGGGCGAGGGGTGTTCAAATGGGCGGTTCGCTTGTTCGACGAAAGTGCAAAACAGGTCCTCGATGACGCTGGCATCGCGGCCGATCAATTGGCACTTGTGGTACTTCACCAAGCGAACCAACGCATTATCGATTCGGCCGTTGCCGACCTCGACATCGCGCCGCGCGACGTGTTCGTCAACCTCGACCGCTATGGCAATACGTCTGCCGCCAGTATCCCGCTAGCCTTGGACGAAGCGGTCCAAGCGGGGCGAATCAATCGCGGCGATCTGGTGCTGCTGTGCGGGTTTGGCGCGGGACTCGCCTGGGGCACCGCACTGCTTCGATGGTAGCAACCGTTGGCTCCTCAGGCCTCCTGTTACCGCCTCGATTCCAAGCTCTCAGCGATGCTCTCGACCGCTCCGATGCTCTCGACCGCTCCACCGGGCAGTATTCTCCAATGCGGGTTTTCTGGCACGGGAGTGTGCGAGGACAGTCCCGCCAACGAGATGCGGGGGGCCGATCGGAATCAGCACACGCGTTGCCTGCGGGCGGGATCGTTGTCAGCTAGTCGGATCGCAATGGAAATGGGCCTAAGCGATTGGACTCGCCAAGCAGCGTCGCCGGGCTAGGCCGACGGTAGGTTACCCCGCTTGAAACCCGGCATGCCGGGAATGAATCCCCGAATCACGCAACGAGCTATAGGCTCACCTATCCTAAGCAACGATTCCTAAGCAACGATCGTTTAGCGAGATCGGGCCCTGAGCGAATCGGGAAGCACTCGAAGTGCTACCGATTTCGATTGACAGGCAAGATTGCCCGTCGTGCTTAAGAAGAAATGACCGGCAAGGGGGTGATCGCGACGGGATGGTCAAACCAAAAGCCCGCCGAAGTCCCCCGGGACTTTGGTCTTAACGATTTATCGCGTCACTCTCAGAAATTTGAGAGCAGGCGGGCAATTAAGCCTTCAAGCCTTCGCGCTCGATGATCACGTCAGCGCCGGGAGTCATACGGCGAAGTTTTCGAATCACTTCCGCTTTTTCCATCGTGCCCTTCTTTGCTCGTTCGATCAAATTACGGGTCTTTTTGCGACGTTTGCGAAGACGACGGATCTCACGGACGCGTTCAATACCAGATGGCATTCGGGGTTACTCCAGGAATCGGAAAGTGTGGTTGGGTGTCGATTTAAGTTCGAAGGGTTGGATTTTAGCGTGCAATGCACGTGAAAGCGATACCGCTGTTGATTTCAAATCACGGTTTGATGGCGGCGGCAAAACACGCCCTACGTTTTGGCGATGCAACCCGGACGAGCGAACCATGCGGCCCGCTCGGGATGGCATTAAGACTCGTTCTTGGCAACGCCTTTTTTCTTGGCGGTTGCCTTCTTGGCGGCCTTCTTTTTCGCAGTTTTCTTTTTCGCGGTCTTTTTCTTGGCGGCTTTCTTTTTCGGAGCCGCTCCTTTTTTCTTGGTGGCTTTCTTCTTTTTCTTCTTCGTCGGCCCCTTCGCAGCCCGTTCGGCCAACAAATCAAGCGCCGCTTCGAACGTCATCTCGGCCGCGTCCATGCCCTTTCTCAGCGAGGCGTTCGTTTCGCCGTCGGTGACATAAGGCCCAAATCGACCTTCCAGAATTTTGACTTCGCCCTCGGTAATCGGAGATGGCTTTTCAAATTTCTTGATCGGTTCCTTGGGCGCCGCACGGCCGCGCGTTTTGGGTTGCTTCAAAAGCGTGATCGCTTCCTCGAGCGTGACCTCCAACGGCGAAACGCCGGCGGGCAACGAGCGAGTGTCCTTTTCGCACTTGATGTACGGTCCATAGCGGCCATCAAACGCTTGAATCGGCTCACCATTTTCAGGGTTATTGCCGAGCGTTCGCGGTAGCGTCAACAATTGGCAGGCCATTTCCAAGGTCAAGTCGCTGACCTCCATGCCCTTGAGTAGCGATTGGTTACGTTTTTCCTCGTCGTCGTTTTCGCCGAGTTGGATGTAGGCGCCAAAGCGGCCCACTTTGACGTAAATCGGCTTGCCCGTTTCGGGGTGGATCCCAATCGGTTCGTCTTCGACCTGGCTCTGCTCGATCAACTCCAACGCTTTGGCAAGGTTGATTTCATCGGGCGCCAAGCCATCGGGAATCGAGCCGCGTCGCTCCCCTTGTTCAATGAACGGGCCGTACTTGCCGACTCGCACAAAGACCTCCTCGCGAAACTCACCTTCGGTCGGCGTTCCCATCGAGAACATTGCCGTGACGCGAGGGTCGATTTCTTCGACCTTCGCTTCCAATCGCTTCTTCAAACCGATCGAGCTATGGTCGTCGACAAGAGTGCTGTCGGCGTCCCCAAAATAGAATCGCTTGAGATACTCGAGACGCTCCGCTTCTTTGCGGCTAATGGTGTCGAGAAAGTCTTCCATCTGGGCGGTGAACTCGTAATCCACCAACGGCCCGAGATGCGTTTCCAATAGGCGAATCACGCTAAATGCAGTCCAACTTGGGACTAGCGCGTTCCCCTTTTTGTAGACGTAATCACGTTTTTGAATCGTATCGATGATCGAAGCAAACGTACTCGGACGCCCGATCCCCTTCTCTTCAAGCGTTCGCGTCAGCGAGGCTTCGCTGAAACGAGCAGGCGGCTGAGTGGTGTGTCCCTTGGGATCCAACTGCTTTGCGTCAAGCGGATCCTGTTCAGACATCGCCGGCAGCAACCGTTCTTTGTTTGCCAATTCGGCTTCGGGATCATCGCTGCCCTCGACGTACGCACGCAAAAAGCCTTCGAACAAGATGCTCGTTCCACTAGCCGTGAACGTCGCGCCGCCGCCTTCGATCGTCACGCCGATACGTTGCTTCTTGGCGTCGGCCATCTGGCACGCGATCGTACGCTTCCAAATCAATTCGAAGATGCGGAATTGGTCCGAATCGAGTTCACCGCGAACCGCCTCGGGCAAACGGAACGGGGTGCCTGCGGGACGAATCGCTTCGTGAGCCTCTTGAGCGTTTTTGACCTTGTTGGCGTACACGCGGACACTCGGGTGCAAGAACGAATCGCCATACTCGCTGCGCACCAAATTGCGTGATGCATCGAGCGCTTCTTTGCTAAGCGTAGTCGAGTCGGTACGCATGTAAGTGATGTAACCGTTTTCATACAACCGCTGAGCCGCTTGCATCGTCCGCCGAGCGGTAAAGCCCATTTTGCGGTTCGCTTCCTGCTGCAGCGTACTGGTGGTAAACGGAGCCTTGGGACGCTCGGTGAACGGTTTGACTTCGACTTTGGTGACCTTGAATTCCGCGCCGCGAAGTCGCTCAGCCAATGCGTTCGCTTCGGCTTCGGTCATTTGCAGCAGGTCGGGATTTTTCAATTTTCCGTTTTCGGAATCAAAATCTTTCCCCGATGGGATTTTACGGCCATCAAGCGAAGCCAACGTCGCCGAAAACGAGTCCTTGTTCCTCGTATCAAAGACCGCTTCGAGATCCCAGTAAGTCGAGTCGACAAACGCAATCCGCTCGCGTTCGCGTTGAACGATCAACCGCACCGCGACACTCTGGACTCGCCCGGCACTCAATCCACGCCCCACTTTCTTCCACAGCAACTGCGAAACGTCGTAGCCGTAGAGTCGGTCGAGGATGCGGCGGGTTTCTTGGGCGTCGACCAGCCCGCCGTCGATTTCGCGAGGGTTTTCAATCGCGTTTTGAATCGCATCCTTGGTGATTTCATGGAAAACGAGTCGATGAACCGGTACTTTCGGCTTCAAGATCTCGTGTAAATGCCAACTGATCGCTTCTCCTTCGCGGTCTTCGTCCGTCGCGAGATAGAGGCTGTCGGCATCTTTTAAAGCGGCTTTGAGCTTGCTGACCTGCTTTTTCTTGTCGTCCGGAACGATATAGATCGGCTCAAAGTCGTTTTCCGTATTCACCCCGAGATAGGCCCAAGGTTCTTTTTTGTATTTTTCCGGCATCTCTTTCGCACCCCCGGGGAGGTCCCGGATATGCCCAATACTTGCTTCGACTTGGTAGCCTTTGCCCAAGTATTTCGAGATCGTGCGTGCTTTGGCTGGTGATTCGACAATCACCAAACTTTTGCCCGTGCTTTTAGCCATACAAAAAAACGACGTGGTATAGGGTTAGACGAAATGGACCAAAACGAAGTACAACAGTCAGTATGCAATAACCAATAACACAGTAGGTTATGGTTGCGAATGAAATACTCGCCTTGACCCTCTAATTTAAGGGGCGATACGCTTCGCAGTTGGTTGGCAACGCTTGTCGCAAATGCGACTGCTTGCTGACAGAGAGTTGGTCGATTGCGGCTCGTTGTCAAGATCACTCTCGATGCGATTGCAGCTATTTGCAGTCTTCAACCGAGTGATTTTTTTTAGAAAATTTACGGAAACACCCACGGACAATCCTGTAAAGCGTTGAAAAATCAGCACTTTGCGTCCTCGCCAGAAAAAGAAGCCAGAAAGAGTCTGCTATGAACAACAGTCCGTTCGAAATCTTTCGCAAGAACCTAAAGCCACTCATGGTCCTGCTGATCATGCTGGCAATGTTCTCATTTGTCGTGCTCCCTGCACTTGATACCTACCTGCGTCAAGGTGCGGGAGGTGGGGGAGATACGAAGCTTGCCAGTTTCGATGGTATCGAAATTTCTCAGAATCGCGTTTCCTACATGACTCAGAATCATCAATCGATGGTTCGTTTTTTGCGAGAACTGGCCGAGCGAACGATCCTCGAGGGTGGATCCCCTAAAACGCCAGGCTTCCGCTACGACGAGCAAAACAAACGGGTCGGAGCGCTCGGAATCAGTGAGATGCCGAGTGAGCAATTGTCGCTGAAGACGATGCAGTTTGCCTCCGAAGCGAACAAGGCTGGCTTCGAACTCGACAATGCCGCGATCGGGGCTTGGTTGAACATGTTCGTCGACAACCGATTTAGCGACAAGCAAATCGACGCGATGTTGATGGAAAGCACTCGAAACCAAATGGGTCGCGTGCACCTCTACGAACAATTGCGAATGCACCTGTTAGCCGACATCTATAACCGAACGGGCTTTGCGGTCGTGGCCGCAGGCCAAATGCCGATCATGACGCCAGCCGAAGAGTGGAACAATTTCTTGAAGCTCAACCGCGAAGCGACCGTGACCGCCTACGGGATCCCCGTGGAAACCTTCGTCAGCAAGACGGATGCCAATCCAAGCGAATCGGACATTCAAGCGATGTACGAAGAGGGCAAGGATACCGACCCTAATGACCAATCACCCCGACCGGCGTTCCATCGCCAATACACCGCCCAATTCGAATACCTAGTCGGCGACCTGCAATCGTTTATCGATGCCGAAGCGGTCAAGTTTAGCGAAGAAGAATTGCGTGCTGAGTACGAGCGTCGACTCGCCGGCGGCGACTTCAAGTTGCCAGTTGATCCTGCGGAACAAGCTGCTGCGGATGCAACCATGTCAGATGACCTCGAAACCGAAGCGGATACCGTCGAAGTCAAAGTTGAAGAGATGGAGGCTAAACCGGCCGACGCCCCCGCAGCCAAGGAAGATGCAGCCAAGGAAGACGCAAAACCGGAGGCAAAAAAACCGGAGGCCAAGGAGGAAGTGAAGAAAGAGGAGCCTGCGAAAGCAGACAGCGAAGAAGCTAAAAACAGCGAAGAATCGGCACCTGAATCCGATGCAACGAGCGAAGAAACTCCAGCCGATGAAGACAAGACATCACGTCGCCGCCCCATGAACACGGCTAATTCCGCCGTTCGCTTGGTTGCCTTTCAAGAGGCCAGCGACGAACCCGCTGACGACGTGAGCAAGGAAACACCCGCGGAACCGAAGCCCGAAGAAAAGCCTGAAGCGAAACCGGCCGATGCTGCTCCGAGCGATGAGAAGCCAGCGGAGAAGCCAGCCGAGAAGCCGAAAAGCGATGACAAGCCAGCGGACAAACCGAAGGCCGCTGACAAACCGGCTGAAGAAGCGAAACCGGAGATGAAGGAAGCTCCTGCAAAAGAAGCTCCTGCAAAAGAAGCTCCCGCAAAGGAAGAACCCGCTAAGGAAGAACCTGCGGACGCGAAGGAAACGCCCAAAGCCGAGATGGCTGCCGAGGCTAAGCCAGCAGAGACCAAGCCAGCCGCAGAGAAGAAACCGGAAACGGAGTCGTTTGAAGCGGTACGAGAGCAGATTGCCGACTCGCTTGCTCGTCCAATCGCGGAAGCCAATATGAACAAAGCGATGGCCGAAATGTTTTCGCAAATGCGTCGCTACTTCAACCAGCACGCGATCCACAGCAGTGATAAACGAAACGGCTTGGAGGTCGAAGAACTGGCCCCGTTTGATTTGAAGAAGCTCGGAGAATCCTTTGGATTCCGCTACCAAAAAATCGGTTCCAACACGGAGTTTTCGATTGAAGCCGAGCCGATCGCACAATCGCTCGAAGTCGGCTCACAACAACTCAGCCGAGGCCCCTCGTTCACCTCGTTCATGTACGGTGGCCAAACTCAAATGGGCCCTGTGCCACGGCAATTGCTATACTCGCCGCTGCGTACCGTCGATGACCGCGGTGGGAAAACCTACATCTCTTGGAAGACTGGAGAGCAAAAGGCGTACACGCCGAAGCTGGAAGAGGTTCGTGATGAGGTGATCGCGGCGATTCGTTTTCGCGAAGCGCGAAAACTCGCTCTGGAAGCCGCCGTTGAATTGGCTGATAAAGCGAACAAGGACGGCCTCGAATTGAGCGAACTTGTCCCTGCCGAAAACAAAGACGACGTTCAATCTGGTTTAGGACCGTTTAGTTGGATGGATTCGTTTGGCTTCCAAGGGGCCTCGATTGGCAACGTGCCGGAACTTAATTCGGTGGGTCAAGAGTTCATGAAGGCCGTATTCACGTCCGAAGTCGGCGAGTACGCCGTGGCCATGAACTTGCCGGAAAGCGTGGTCTATGTTGCCAAACCGACCAACTTTCAACCGAGCATGGACGATCTAAAGGCACTTTTCCAAAATCCGCGTGAGCGAATGATGGCGATGCTTGCCGGAGGCGGTTCGACAAACGAAGTCGTCCAAGGCTTCTACGAAGCGGTGGACAAGCGAACCGACTTTTCCTACGCACGTGAACCCGAAGCCGACGACGACTCGCAGTTCTAACCCGATTCGATTCAGCGAGCGTGACTCCTCCCGCTCAACGGACGATTGAACATTGCCCCCCCCTCCGAGTGCCCAGCACTCGGAGGGTTTTTCTTTGCGCCAAAACGAGCGCCACCCCATCGGACAAATCGCCGCGACGGCGGGTTTGAATTTGTCTTTGCCCGGCTGATTGCCGTTGGCCACTTCGTCTGCACGCTGTTGGTGAAATGCCACTCTGGTGTATAACAACCACCGCGACGTGTTGCCTTGACGACGTCGCTTAACGAAGCGTGAATTCAGAAGGCGGAATTCAAATCCCCTAAGCTCAGGAGGCTGGCAATGTTCTCATCACAAGTACCCGGAATGCAAAGTAGCGAGATCGAAAAAGCGGAACTACAACGCGCATTGGGGTGGGACCGTGATCTCTCAAATGATCCAGCTGCCAAAGAAAATTTACGAAATTACATCACCTTGCAACTCGCATCCGCGGGGCTGTTGCCACCCGACAGCGAACAAGACCAATCGATGACGACCTTCTCGGCCGGCATCTTAGAGAGTTTGCGTGAGAAGAATCGATTATTGTCCGAGTACCGTGCTCCGGTCGACTCGCGAGTGGAAACATTCCTGAATGAATACTTCGCCGACGTGATCGATGGCGACCCGTTACGTTTGCCTGGCCGCACGTTGACGCTGGACCGCCATGGCATGTCGCGGGAGATGAGCTTGCCAGCGGGCGGATACGAATTCAAGAACGACTTGGTCAGCTCCTATCGCTGCTTTAATGGCGTGTTGAATAACCCGCGTTCGGATCGGCGAACCACTGCGGGGACGTTTCATGTGGTCGAGGGCGGGTTACCCATCCCCAACGACAAACGGATCGTACCCAAACGCGTTTTTGCCAATCTGTTCCGCGCCGCCATGACACCGCCGGACGACTTGATGGTGTTGCCCTACACGGCGACATCGGAAAAGCCTGCGTTGACCTGGGTATCGCTTTTGATGAGGCCGATCGTGTGCCCCGAGGTCCCAGGGTTTTGTGCCCAAAAGACGATGGAGACTCGCTTTTTTGCACCAGGCTCGCTGATCAGTAACCTCGATTTTGTCGAAACGATTTTTGGCAATGCGGGCGATCCGCTCAGCAGCCGAAACGACGCGGGGTTGGACGTACTGCATTGGAGCGGACATACCGGGTGTGTGATTTTGGCAACGCACCTAACCAACATGACCAAGCAAGAACTCGGACTGCCACATTACGACGATGCCACGGATCGACAACGTCGCGATGCAATGTGCTGGAAAGACCCATCCGAGAAGTACAACGACGGCAGTGCGTTCAAGTTGACGTGCCGCGACGAGTCGGGCGTGATTGTGACGCTGATCGCCGATAACTATTACGGCTACTGCAAAAAAGAAGTCAAAACGCAACTCAGCTATGCGACCAATTTGATGGGTGGCTGCGAAGAGGAGCATTCTGGCGGTGCTCTGGCGTTCGCCTCCTACTCACTCGGTGACGAATTCCAAGTCAACAGCCGCCGCTACAACGGACGTCGGTTCTCGGACGTAGCTCGCGACTACACCTCGTTTATCGATATTCAACCTGAGGGCTACGGCATCGACCGACTCGATCCGTGTGTGATTTACATCCCCGAGAATGCAAAAGTAACGTTGATCGAACGCTGCGTAATGTGGACGCACAACGGCCAACTACAACGCATCCCGCTCTCGCCTGCTAACGTTTACATCGCACCGAGTGGCTACAAAATCCGACTCGAAAAACATCCTGCCGCACCGTCGTGGCGATTGATCGGGTCAGCCGGTGAAGGCATTTTTTGTCACAAACCATGCACGGTTAGCGGTGGCGGAAAAAGCGAAATTAGCAAAAGCCTCCGCGACTACATGTTGTATGGACCGATCTTCGTCACCGATCGTGAAGCGGATTTCGCGAAACTCGACGAGATTTTTTCGCGTTCCTATCATGACCGCTGGTCCCAGGAATATACCGGACGCACCGATTACTCCGAGCGACCCAGCCGCCGAGTCCTCGACCCCAAGCGAAGTCTCGGCAGTGTGATTCAATTATTGACTCCGTCACCCGATTACAACGACGACTACAACAAGTGGTTGCGTGCCATTCCAGAACACGTTTATTCGATGGCGTTGATCATCAAACGGTTCATCCGATCGGGAATGGAACAAAACTGGCACGAGCATTTTGGCGTCGACATCGTCAACGGTTCGGCCGGACATGAACTCAAAATAGGCGACCGCGCGTTGGTCGGAACCTACTTGCGAGTCGGTTGGGACGACCATCGATGGCGAACCTTCAAGCTACGTCAAGACTTTATCGCTGCGGACAAGGTCCAACGCGAAGACGACATTAGCGTTAGTGTCGTCGTGCCTGCGGAAGTCTTGGGCGATGTGGGCAAAGCGGTCACGCCATCGGCGAGCTACAAGTTCGTGGAAAATTGTGAATACCGATTGTTCCAGCGTCCCGATGACGCGGTGCACCGTGGATTGGACAAGCAAACCGAACTCGATCTTTCGCGTCCGGGTAGCTTTATCAGTAACTTTGAACCATTAACAACCACGCAAGCTCGCGAGATCGTGGACGACGCGATCGAATTCGACAAGTTCACAGGACCGATGGAATCGCTGTTGCTCGAAGCGGCCAAGTCTCGCAATGGCTACGTGGTTAGCACCGCAGATCCACGGATCGTCGATGGGGCGCGAACCAAGAACCCACGCTATTTGCAGGACCGACCAGACATGGTTAACGCGCGCGACAGCTATGTCGCAATGCGAGGAACCCAATTGCATCGTTGCTTACCCGAGGATGCTCCGGTGCATTTCCCCGTCGGCGCCGTGCTTTCCGGACGTCGCAACAATCCACCGGATCCGGTTGCCGGATTCCGTTCGCTCGCGGTCTATTCCCCGCTGCACTATCAAGAGCTGCCTGAGTTGTTGATGGATTACATTTGTTCGTTGACCGGCAAAAGCCCCAGTACAACCGGCGCGGGCAGCGAAGGAGCGTTAACCAAAGGACCGTTTAACGCCTTGATGCCCTCAGTGGATCTGAATTCCGCGGTCGTCTCGATGATCTTGACCGGCCTTGGCGGCTTCAGCACCGCGGCGGGTCACGTCGGACCTCGTTTCGAAGTGGGACACGATATTTCATTGCTGATTCCTGAAGTTTGGTGCCGACTTGGCCCCGAAGAACGCGATCCGGCAGCGATGATCCAAGGCAAGATGCTGGAAAAGATCGAAGACTTTGACCACGGCGATTTGCGGGTTCCGGCCAGCCGATTGGGCTACCGTATTACCACACGTTTCGTAAGAACCTATCTTGCTCGCGTGTTTGACAATCCCTCGAAGGTGTTTACACCTGAGATCCTACAACCTGAGTTGCAAGACATCGATTCCTACGTCGACGGCATCCTGCATATCGCCGAAGCTCAAAAACGCGTTGCATTGTCGTACATGGAAGACGGTGGCTACGAATTGGCGTGCCCTCCGTTGCAAGCCATTTTGAACATCATGGCCTATGGTGAACACGAAGGGAAACTCGCCAGCGATCCTGAAATTCGTGAAATGTTCACGCGTGATGCCCTGCTCAAAAGCGATTGGTACGCCCGTCGTTTGCAAAAGAAACAAAATCGCGATATCGAACATTGGCGAGCCTTCGAAGAACGGCTCAAAGCGAGCCTCGCCGACTCAACCCAAAGTGATTCCTCGACCGATTTGCAATTGCCCAACCGCTTAGGGTACGCATCCGAGATGCGCGCCCATGCAGAGTCGAGCGACTACTTGGAAGAACTTGTGGGCACACTCGGAGCGGATCCCATGCGTCCAAGCCTGACCGACCCTTCCATGGTCAACCGCATAGCCAGCGATCGCTAGGCACTCGCTCTCACTTATATCAACTAAAACGGCATGACGGTCACCGTCGTGCCGTTTTTTCTTTTCCGAGCCTTCGTTTCGTTTGTTTGCAAGCGTAGCGAAACTGCGTTTGCGTGCACGAAGTTAATCAACCTAGCTCTGGGGCACGCTCGCAATACCGCTTAACGCACTGCGAACATTTCGACAATGGCCAAAACGATACCGAGAACAACAGCCTGGGCCAGCACGACCAGCGTCCGATTGGCGTGGATCCAATCATGCAACGTAAGCTTGCCTCGGTCACCGATTCTGTCGAGATGACGGCTGATCCAACCGGATGCTTCAGCGAACAAATACGATCCCACCACCATTCCGAGCATCATGAACAGGGCGTCGTAGTTTCCTTGCCCCAGTGCGGCGGCCCCGGTTCCGGGACAATAAGCTGAGAGGGCGAAACCAACGCCAAACAGCAGACCGCCGAGCGCGTTCGAAGCGTAGCGTGTCGGTTTGACATGCAGTTGAACCCAACCCATGCGATGCAGAAAATGAATGCCGATTGAACCGACCACGACCGCGGATAACATGACTTTTAATACGGTAAAGTCCTCGAGCAGCAATTGACCGATCAAAACATGGTATTTTGCAACGCCCCCCTTCTGCAGCAGAAAACCAAAGATGATGCCGAACATCAGACCTAGCGCAAGGGTTTGCCCCGAGGCAGCCGCAGGCAGTTTTTGCGTTTCGACGGGTGGGGTTTCCGGTTCAATCTCTGGGGTCGTGGTCGCCATGGTTTTCTCCCTTGCAAGCTCTAAGTCTTATTTCGATCTAAACGGCAAACATCAACATCGCAGCAATGATGCCGCCGATGAAAAAGCAGATTGCCGAAACCCACGAACCGATCGCAAGTTGCAACGTCCCGCTAATGCCATGCCCGCTGGTACATCCACCCGCCATGCGAGCTCCGAAAGCCATCATGATCCCGCCCACCAGCGCGACTGCCATTCGCAACGTCGCACTGTCGGTGCCGAACCGATCCTGCCACATCTCCGGCAGCAATCGGCCCGTCAATTCACTACCACTCCAAGCCGCTAGAAACGCGCCGAGAATGACGCCAACGACCAACATCAATTCCCAGCCAATCCGTGGCGGATTGCTCTGGAAATATTTCAGCGATCGAGTGTGCTGAGGGGCGACTCGCTCGCCGATCATGCCAGCAACGCGGGCGTACGCAGTCGATGCGCCTATCGGCTTCTTCGAGAAATAGAAGGTCAACATCGAAAGCACGCCGATTAAGCCGCCCACTAGATAAGGTGACCAAGCGGGTCCTGAGTATTGCAGCGGGTCGACGACAGCTAACATCGGAGCGGTTGTGGCGGACATCATGATCGTTTCTTCGCGTTGAAAGGGACTATAGAGTTGCGTCGTTGAGATGCGAATTGCTTCTCTACTTACTTCTCAGCGGGAAACCCCGCCGCGGACCATGCACTCCAACTGCCGGGCACATTGGAGACGTCTTTAAATCCTCGCGATCGCATCAAACTCGCCGCGATACTCGCCCGGTAACCGCTGGCACAGTAGGTTGCGTACGGTGTTTCTTTGTCGAGTCCTGTGATTCGATCCCGCATCTCTCCAATGAAATGGTGCTGGGCACCCGGGATGTGTCCTGATTTCCATTCTTCGGGTGAACGGACATCCAAGATTTTCAAAGGCGATCCATTGGTTTGCTGTGCTCGCAACTCGGCGACTGGGATTTGCGACAAACTCTCGATCGGTAGTCCGGCCATCTCCCAGGCCTTCATTCCTCCCGCCAAGTAGCCAGCGAATTGAGCATGCCCAGTGCGGACGATCAAACGCTGGATCGATTCTGCATCGCGATCCTCATCGAGAACCAACAGGAGCCGTTGATCAAGATCAAACATTTGGCCAACCCATGCGGACATTTCAGGACGATTGCCGATGTTGATCGCCCCCGGCACGTGGCCGCCACCAAACGCCAGCATTGATCGCGTATCGATGATACTCAAGCCCGGTTCACGAGCCACTTTGCGGAATTCATCCGGCGGCAATGCGGCAATCGTAGGCAGACGCGACATCACGGCGGGACCCGCTGAGTTGACTTTCTTCAGCTCCGCGTAATGCCAAGGAGCCGGCGGGGCGTCTTCCACAACAAATTTGCGAAACGCGTCAAAATTGGGGAATTTCAGAAACGTATTGGTTCTTCGCTCATACCCGATCGTGCTGACCAATCGATCTCCGATGTCCGCGCCACAGGCGGACCCCGCACCATGGCCTGGGTAGATCGCGACGAAATCATCAAGGCTCAGAAAGTAGTCGTACAGCGTCGCATACAATTTTTCCGCAAGCGCACCGGTCTCAGCGGCGCCAAGCAAATCGGGACGCCCAGCGGACCCCACGAACAATGAGTCTCCCGTGAACACCGCCCAGGGTGTGTCCGCATGCTTGCTTTCGCACACTTCGTACGCGAGGTGCTCTGGCGTATGTCCCGGTGTATGCCGAGCGGTCAACAGGAATGAACCAAAGTCAAACTGCTGACCATCAAAGACGGGTTCCCCATCGAATTGGTAGTTGGCTTGCTCTCCGCTGAGATAGATCTTTGCGGTACCAACTTGGTCGGCAAGCGACCGACTTCCACTCACAAAATCAGCGTGAATGTGCGTTTCGAAAATATGAGTAATCGAAAGTCCATGTTCTCGAGCAAGCTGCAAATAGATCTCCACATCGGTGCGTGGATCAATCACCGCCGCATGCCCGGTCGCAGTGTCTCCTACCAAGTAAGAAAGTTGTGCAATGCCATCGGTGAGGATGGATTCAAGAACGAACATCGTTATCTCCCTGGATCGAGTCTCGCACCGCCGAATGTAAAGGTGCCATCAAAACGCCTCGCGTTTTCAGGTCGAAGGCAGAGCAAGAGGCGTCCGACCTTTCAATCGCATCTACTTCAACCGCTCCATGGCTAGGACTTGGTGCTTCGAAACGACATTGACGCAATTTCCGTTCCGTGATTTTGGACCAGCCGGAGATGATGTGAAAAACGCGAGTACCGATGAAGGTGCGTGGCATTGGAGCGTGATTGCGAACGGTCAGGAGATATTGCAACATGAGAGCGGGACCCAAAAAAAGGGCGGCTCATTTGAACCGCCCTTCACCTCAACCGACCTTGACCGAAGATTTACGATCAACGGTTTCATCGATCCTCGATTCGAAGATTCGTTTGGGGTACTACCCGCCCAAAACCCCTCCGAGCACATCGCTTACCGCATTGCCGCCACCGGTCGCCCCTTCGGTCGCCCTGTTCAATGCGCCTTCAACGGACGGTGCCACCGAGTCGCTGGCTTTGGGGTTGCGGGCACCTGGACGGACGCCACCTTTGCCATCGAGAGCCGGGTTGCTCGGCAGCAAGCCTCGAGGGCCATTCGGACCTTCAGGAACTTGAATGCCTCGCTTGCCCGGCGTGTTGTTTCGCTCACGCGCCGGGGTCCCCGCGGGAGCATTGGGTTGGATTCTCGAACCGTCGACGCGCGGACGATTGGGCAGGTTGCGTTTGAAGTCACGTGGCGTCGGAGACGGCCAATCCTGGGGACGTGCCGGTCGCATGGCATTGGCCGGATCAACTTGCCGATTGGCATCGCGTTGCTCGTTGGCTCGTGAATTGCCTCGGTTTAAAACATCGCGAGCCGCCTCGCCCAAGTTCGATGCCCGGTCGCGAGTCGCCTCACCCAAATTCGGCGCCGCGTCGTTGTCGCGAGTTGCTCGCTCTACGGCGCGGCCCGGTAGCCGCAGTCGTCCGCGTCCCTCGGCGTTAGCTCGTTGCTGAACCTCACCGCGATTTGCGTCACGCTTCTTCTCCGAGCCTTCACTTAAGGGAGCCGAGCGATCAATATTGGCCTCCGCCTTGGTGGCGACATCAAGGTTTAACTCCGGTGCATCCACACTGCCACGATCGTCTAATTTGCTTTCGATGGAGAGCCGATCGCGTTCGAGTCGTCGTAGCGGATCAAGAGAGTCGCGGACTCGCTTAACCTCATCCTGTCCGAGTCGCTGTAAATTCCAGTTCGAGTCACCGGAATTAGCTAAATCGCTTAACACATCGCCCACGGAGCTTAGTCGTAAGGTTGTCGGATCAATTTGCGCGTCCCGGTTTTGTCGCACGAAGTCTCGTTGCGCCGCGATCGTTCGGGCGGGACGATAGCGTTCATCCCTTTCGAACGTTTGATACTGGTTCGTAATCCAGCTAATCAAATTCGTATCGTTGCCACGTCGTGACCGATAGCTGTAGTGCGAATAGAAAGGATCATAGTGACCTTGCCCGCGATAATGCGTCGCCCAAGGTTGATAGTGATTGGCATACCGCGATCCGTAATAGTCACCAAAGTAGTAATGGCTATGGCTGGGGCGGGTAAACAGATGGACAAACAAACCAATCCCTGTGTCGATCGTATACCGTGGTCGATACGAGTACCCCGCATTCCGATACAGAGGTTGCGAATAGTAAACGGGCGTGAATGCAACGCCGCGATGGGCGACGTCATAGTCCCAATAGCCGGCTTGGTAAACACATCCACGCGGCGTCCAAACGTACTGGGCTGGAATCCAAACCCAATTTTCTTGTCCGACCGACCAAAAACCGGGCTGCCATTGGTAATCGTTCGACCGATATACCCAGTTGCCTGGGATGTAAAAATAGTTTTCGCCGGGCGCGGGCGAGGCTGGCCCTTGTTCGAGCGACTCCGGTGGCGATGGTAGGTAGTCGACATTCGCTACTTCGCTGCGCGCCCAAAAGCCTCCTACGTACTGGTAGCCTTCGGCCTGCGAGTGCCAATAGCCTGGCACCCATTGCTGGCCCGGCGGCAAGTCACGCCACACGCCACTGACCCAAATGAAATCATCTCGCTCATCATCCCAACCCCAATAGCCTGGAATCCACACCACGTCCTTACCCGAGGGACGGTATTCGGGCGGCAATTCGTCGATCGGCTCTGGCGGCTCTTTTGCAACCACCGGCCCGGGGATGGGATCGACCTTGTACGGTCCTGCAAACGCTTCATGCAACGGACCTCTTGTCAGATATTCAATGCCTTCGGAGAAGTCCGACTTGGCATCCTCAAAAGTCGCACTGTTGGGTGCCGGACGATTGTCGCCCACTTCGACCGTCGGTGTCGGCGGTTGCGCGAAACTCTGCGACGCAAAGGTGATGGGGACAATCAAACCGGCGCCTAACACAAGCACGCCGAAACGGTTGCGGAAGTCTAGGTATGTCACGGTACATCCTCAGAAGCAAAAACAGGAAGAAATGCCAGCGGTGCTTTCGCACGAGCGCCTTCAACATGACGTGAGCTGGCACGTACATCTTGCACGCTCATGCAACGCCTGTTCCTTTTCAACGAATGTTCCTTCGTAGAAACCGACCCGACACACCCTCAAGTGCCATCGGACGTTACGAAACCCATGTTTTAAAATGATCTAGGGGTGGCCCCGCTTTTCTACATGCTGCTCGTCCTGCGACCACGTTGACGCCCCTACGATCACGCCGAGGCCTAGTCTCCGATAGCGGCTGATGCATTGGCACGCAAACTGCGTCGCAAGTACAGCGAAAAGAGCCGCCCAGACATGACCGCCGAAACGTTGCATGATGCTCCAGTCGTTTACACAGGCTTTGTTGTGGCACAGGCTTTTTCGTGGCACAAGCTTTTTTGTGGCACGGGCGTTTTCGTGGCACGGGCGCTGCAGCGGATCGGGCGACGCAGCGGCGACAAAATTCAGTCCAACCTGCAACCGATAACAAGTCGACTCGCATTGTCCGATCAAAGATTGCTTTGGACCCGCTGATTGCTTACCCAAGCATCGGTTGAGTTCGGAGGTCGGCTCGATGCTTCGTCTCCTATCCACTCCGCCTTTCCACTTTTCCTATCCAACTCACGAGCAAATCGATGACCGCCCCACTGAACCACGTGACCTGTCCCCATTGTGGAAACGACGTGGATGATCGAGCTCCCGCGTGCCCCAAGTGCGGCGAGAAGATCTACGTCATCTCACCGGGCGACATCACCCCCACCCGACATCCCCCCGACAATACGCCGTCCCCCCGCAACGATGACCAATGACCGTCCGCTCTGGATCGGTGGGCGTTTGATCAAGGGGAAGATGCGCCATAGGAGGGGCTCCATCGAAGGCATCTCCCAGGTCGTCTAATTGGTAGCCCAGCGTCATTCATGTCTGGTCCACTCATCTGGCCGACTCATCTGGCCCACTCACTTGATCACCCGTTCTCTTGATCACCCGTTCACGTGTTTGAATGCATGATACAGCGATCGAAAGGGGCTGTAGCGGCCGTAATCATCGAAAATCGGCCTCCCTCTCCCCCTCGCCCTCGATTTCCAGGTAAACTAGGAAAGTTGATTTCCCACCTATTTTCCGAACCTACCCTGGAAACGATTCAGTATGCCAAAACTATCTCGACGTCAATTCACCTCGGCCGCCGCGGCGACGATGGCCGCCGCTTCGCTGCCACGTCCGCAGCGTCACGCACACGCAGTCAGCCCCAATGAAAAACTTGGGGTTTGTGTTGTTGGGGTCAATAGCCGCGGCAACGAGCATATTCGCGGTTTCAATCACGATCCTCGTACCGAGATCCGTGCGATCGTCGATATCGACGAAAGCGTCGGCAAGCAACGTGTCGCTCGGGTCAGCGAGATGCAGGGCAGCAAGCCTGAGTTCTTTACCGATGTGCGTGATGCACTCGAAATGCAAGGACTCGACATCCTCACCTGTGCCACTCCTAACCACTGGCACGCGCTGATGGGTGTGTGGGCGATGCAAGCCGGGAAGGACGTCTATATCGAAAAACCGATTAGCCATAACATCCACGAAGGTCGTGCTCTCGTCGCCGCTGCCCAAAAGTACGGACGCATGTTCCAAACCGGAACGCAGTCACGCAGTAGCAGCGCTTGCCAAGATGCGGTCAAGTTCATTGCCGAAGGTGGGATTGGGGAAGTCAATTTTGCTCGCGGATTGTGCTACAAACGACGCAAGTCGATTGGCCCATTGGGCGACTATCCGATTCCTGAAAAAGTCAACTTTGACTTGTGGAGCGGTCCGGCATCCTTCACCGACCCGAAAGTCACTCGCCAACGTTTTCACTACGATTGGCACTGGCAACGCCATTACGGCAACGGCGATTTAGGCAACCAAGGCCCTCACCAAACCGACATTGCACGATGGGGCTTGAACCTCAATCGACATCCCAATTCGATCATCACCTACGGTGGTCGATTGGGTTACCAAGCCGAGCGCAAAGACCCCAATTACGTCGATGCCGGAGACACCGGAAACACCGAGATCTCGATCTACGATTACGGTGATAAATGCATCGTCTTCGAAACCCTCGGTCTGGATTGCTCGACAACATCGGGTGACGAGATCGATACCTTCTTTGGTGCTGGAAAGGGCAACAAGATCGGCGTCATTTTCTACGGCACCGAAGGCTACATTGCTCAAACGACCTACGCGCACTGCACCGTGTTCGACAAGAACAAAAAGAAGGTCAAGGAGTTCCGGGCGAAGGGCAATGTGGGCGACGACCACTTCGCGAACTTCATCGATGCCTGCAAATCTCGCGATGCCTCGAAATTGAACGCCGATGCATTGACCGGTCACTTGTCAGCCGGTGTCAGCCATCTGGGGAACATTTCGTACTACCTCGGTGAAGACAACCGGGCATCGGTCGAAGAGATCAGCAACGCCATCGCGAAGGTCAAGAGTCTCGATGACAATCAAGCGACGCTTGAACGAACGGCCCAACATTTGACCGCCAATGGTGTCGATCTCGCCAAGACTCCAATGTCACTCGGCGCGTCCTTGAAGTTTGACCCCGAAACCGAACGCTTCATCGATAACGATGCGGCAAACGCCATGTTGACACGAGAGTATCGCAGCGGTTTCGAAGTGCCGTCGGCCGAGAACGTGTAAGCGAATGCAAACGCTTGATTGGGCAGAGGCTTCCTGAGTTCAATCATCAACGCAACGAACCCTCCCGTAAAAAATGCGGGAGGGTTTTTTCGTGCCCTGCAGGTTTGGGTCAGGTTTCGTTGAGCCCTCTGTCAACAAAAAAAGGCCTGCCCCGTTTGCGTGATTCTGCCGGACCTCGCAGGATACAATCAGCCTACCTCGCCTACATATCATCCTTGGACATTTGAGTCATGCCGTGAAAACATCCGGTGCACGCTTCCGGTGGATGAGCCCTGGGTACTTCCCAATGCCACAGGTTCCCTCCATTTGTTTTGTCGATATGTTTTGTGCTTGTTGATTCCGAACTTGCTTCCAAATTTGAATAACGCGACATCATGACCATGCAGCTAATCGTGACCCATCCGGGCGGCGCCCACAAAGACGATTTCCTCGCCTGCAGTCTGCTGGCTCATTTGCACGGTGTTCCGATTCAACGCCGCGAGCCAACGGACCAGGACTTGGCCGAACCATCGATCTGCGTCGTCGACGTAGGTGGGTCGCACGATCCAGAACGAAACAACTTTGACCATCACCAGTTCCCTCGCGATGCTCCGCCACTTTGTGCCTTATCACTTGTGCTCCAAAGCATGTGTCTTTACGAAGACGCGTTATCGTTCTGTGCCTGGCTTCGTCCAGCGGAATGGCTTGATACGTTAGGGCCAAACGAAACCGCCAAGTTGATGGGGATTCCGCGTAAGGCATTGGGAGAGCTAAATTCTCCGCTCGATATTACTTTGCTAAACCGGTTCGCAAAGCACACAGAACTCAATCCGAAAAATCCTGTCTACCAAATCATGTGCATGGTGGGGGAAGATATCGTCAACTACTTGCGCTCTTTGCGGCAGCGTCTGGACTACCTGAAAGAGCATGGTCAGTACTGGTCGATTGAAACCGATGGCGAACCGATTCAAGCTTTGTTCCTGGAAAAAAGTGACATGCTTGCAGAAGATCCTTCGTTTGGGGTCTACGCGTTCATCGAGAGCGAAGGAAAGGAAAACGAGGTTCAGGCGTTGGTATGTCCTGATCGGCGGGGCGGCGGATACGGACTGTCGCGTTACAACGACAACCAACGTTTAGATTTTTCGCAAATCGAGTCCCACGATGAAGTTCGATTTGCGCATAAGCGTGGCTTTGTCGCAAAAGTCTCCACGACGGATCCGACGCGGCTGAAGGAACTGTTGAAACGCGCCGTTGTCAAAATTGGCAACTAAAGCCAATCATTTAATTGGTGCCACCCACGAATAAGCATTTAATTCAGAGCATTTAAGTGGTGCCACCCACCAAAATTTGACAGGTAGCGTGTTCCCCGGGTCTAATGACAGTAGTCGATTCGTCCCTCGAAGTCTCGGAGGTGTCCGATGACGCGACCGCCTCGTGCCGAACAATTCACGCCCGATGAAGTGTGTATCGTCCATGCAGTACAGCGTTGTGTTAGACGTGCGTACCTTGCAGGCGTCGATCCAATCAGTGGCAAAGACTATTCCAATCGCCGTGAATGGATCCGCAGGCGAATGGAAGCTTTGGCGTCGGTTCTTGCCATTGACGTGCTCTCCTACGCCGTCATGAGCAACCATATGCACCTGATTCTCCGCAACCGGCCCGATGTGGTGGCCGATTGGACCGACAACGAAGTCGCCCTCCGCTGGCTCAAAGTCTTTCCAGGCCGTCGACTCGAAGAGCACCTGGCCGAACCGACCGAAATTGACGTCCAGACGCTTTGCCGCGACAAGACGCGATTGACCACCATTCGGCAACGTTTATCAGACATCTCGTGGTTCATGCGAGCACTCTCTGAGCCGATTGCCCGCAGGGCCAACAAGGTTGACGAGTGTACCGGGCATTTTTGGGAGGGGCGTTTTAAAGCCCAACGCATCGTTGACGATGCCGGCCTGTTGGCCTGCAGCATGTACATCGACCTGAACCCAGTTAGGGCTGCGATGGCTGATTCCCCCGACCATTCGCCACACACCTCGGCATTCGACCGCATCGAAGCGGGAAAGGGCAAGGAGATCGAATCGGCGGCCTTCGATTTGATCCCCGTTCCGACCGCAGAGGCAGGAAAGAAGCTCTGTGAAACACCGCTCGACGAACTACATCAGCAGCGACGTGTCAAACGTCACAAATCGACTGGACGCAAGGTGCTTCGCGACGGTTGGCTTGCTCCTTTGACGCTCCAACCGAACACGCTTTCGACCGATCCCCAAACACATAAGGCAGGCTTTCGCAGCAGCGACCGCGGTTTTCTGAGTCTTTCGCTGGGAGACTATTTGCGTCTACTGCGCTGGACCGCCCGGCAGGGCGTCGGCGGAAAGAAGCTTCCTGCGGCGTTGGCGAAAATACTAACCGCGTTAGGCATTGATGCGTCGATGTGGCGTGACTTGGTTTGGCACTGGAAGCAACATTTCGGCAAGTCGTCTTGTGTGGGGCGACCAGAATCGATGCGTGCCAATGCAGAGCGAACGGGGCACCATTGGCATCGCGGTCAAACAAGTGCATCGTCTTGCTTCGTTTGATGGGCCAGAAGTCGTAGCAAGAGCTGGAATTTTTACTCTGGTGCATTCGCAAAGATTTATTGACGACGAAAGCACTGCCTAGAAGCAATGCGGAGGTCTTCTCGGAACACAGAGTACGCCCACTCGGTGTGAAAGGTCACATGCAATCATTGAAAACACGCGAGGATTGCGACAGTAGTATTCCAACACTTTAATGGATGGCACCGTTCAGACCGTTCAGCAGTTCAGCACCGATCAGCACAAGCACTTTAATGGATGGCACCGTTCAGGACCCGTTCAGGACGTAACAGTGTTGTGGCATAAACCCACTCAATATCGCGATTTAGTGCCATTCATGGCTGGCACCAACAATTCTATTTACTCTGGTGCATTCGCAAAGATTTATTGACGACGAAAGCACTGCCTAGAAGCAATGCGGAGGTCTTCTCGGAACACAGAGTACGCCCACTCGGTGTGAAAGGTCACATGCAATCATTGAAAACACGCGAGGATTGCGACAGTAGTATTCCAACACTTTAATGGATGGCACCGTTCAGACCGTTCAGCAGTTCAGCACCGATCAGCACAAGCACTTTAATGGATGGCACCGTTCAGGACCCGTTCAGGACGTAACAGTGTTGTGGCATAAACCCACTCAATATCGCGATTTAGTGCCATTCATGGCTGGCACCAACAATTCTAACAATTACTAGAAGCCCATGGTTTTGAAATCGGCTTTCAAAGACTGGACATCCGATTGGGCCAGCGCGGATGCATTATCCCGTTGGTAATCGGCCAAGTACTTCATTTGCTTAGAGATCTCTTGTTTCCAACCTTCAATCTTTTTCATCGCCTTGTCGCCGTTAGTCAGTTCGTCCTTGTTCTTTTTAAGGGCGACGAATTTGGTCATGGCTTTGTTTAGTTTATCGAGCTTCTCGAAGTAGCTTCCAAGCGTTTTTGCGGATGGACTGGTGGTGTAGGCTTTTTGAGCTTTTTGTAGCGAATCAATAGTCGGACCGACGTCCGCCTTAGCAAATAGTTTTGATTTACTAAGGTGGTGATCGGTTTTAAAGGTCTTCCATTGGGATCGAGTCAGAGTGATCTTGGCCATGGTGAAATCTCAGTGAAAAATGGGGAATTGAAGCATGGTTTGCTCGCGTTATGTATCCCGTCCAGCGGACCTTGCCAGACGTGGTTGGATCCATCCTGCGAATGCAGACATTCAACGATGGAGTTAAGAGGCAGGGCAAACCAAAAACTTGACACGAGTTGACCTTCAACCACCAGACCGATGTTGCAAGCGGGATACCGCTCCGTACCGGCGTGTTTTTCTTAACGTCTTTTGGAGCCTCGCCTGACCTCGATCCAGACTCGGGGGTTCATGCTTCGCCTCTGCTTGCTCACTCCATGCACGCATTCAAACCCTAATCCCGAAATGGCCCCCCCGGCGAAGCCCGCTCGCTCTCAATCCAGGTCGGATTCGGATTGTTTCCAACCGACCGGTTGGGTCCATGCTTGCTGTTTTTGATTCTTGAACGAGGGGTCGGTGTGCGGCTTGCTGCTGGTGATTACGGCGCGCACGTAAAGCTCCTTTCCGGTCAACGTGTACTCCGGCGCGGGCTCGTCGGAGGTCGCCACGACCACTCCGATACGATGTTCATCCACCACTCCATCCTTTGCTTTGAGCGTGGCGACAAACTGAGTCTGGTACGTTGTGTCGGGTTCCGCCGCGATCTCCAGCGACAACGTTCGCGATGCTTCGCTAAAACCCACATCGACAAGAGTCACGCCGCTGGATGCATAAAAGTCGCCACGTTTCATCGCTCGAATCAAATGCTCTGGTGTGAGGTACTTGCTGCGCACCATCACCCAACCCCGTCCAGGCCGCGAGCCAGCTTTGCCGTGGTACTCGTGCGAATCATCGGTGGCGATCCCCATCAGCGGCGGAACGTTTAACGAGGTACGCCGAATCGCATTGGCGATATCCCACATCCGCTCGATGCTTGGATGATCGTCATCACCGAGTTGGTTGACGCCGGGATGTCCGTTGTAGACTTCAAAGAAGCGTTCGGAGACCACGGCCGCTAAATCCTCGGCCGTGATCGCGTAGTGGAAGTTCGGATGATTCACATGTGGCAACACCTGGCGCCCATGCTGTTTCTCATGTTCTAAGATCGCACGGAGATTGTTTTCAATCGCTTGACGAACGGTATCGCCGCCCATCGGTTTCAACACTTCCGCCAAATTCGTCGCGTTGATATGGACCGGTTTTCCTTCGGCGCTGTCGCTAATCTCTTCGGCCGGAATCAAAATGAACTTGCCCGCCTGCTCGACCAGATAACGGAACTCATCGAGCGGTTTCAAACGCACTTCGTGATTCTTGCTACCCGGCTCTCCTTGAGTTTCGACCCAAGCATCGCCAAAGCGTTGACGGTAGCGATCCAGGATTCCCTCGTCCGCACGCGCGAGCACCGTGGACATGGGCATCCAACGCATCCCTTCGCTGAGCACGTTGTGATCCGTCAGCGCCAAGAAATTGTAGTCCCGCTGGCGATACCAATCCGAAATCATTTCCGGGAATTGGTCACCATCACTCCATAGCGAATGAGTGTGTAAATTGCCCTTCCACCAGCGTGGTTCGGGGTTGGCGTGGGATGACTCTTGCCCCTGCGCATGGAGCATCGTTGCCCCACAAAGCAGTGAGACACAAAACAGACTCAGGGAAATCCAGGGTTTCAACATGCTACTTAGGCTCCGGCCAATTCAGGTGTTTGTGTAAAAAGGAAAAGGTGCCTAGTCCACGGATGGTATGCGGACCATTGAAGAATTCGATTTCAGTCAAGTCGCCCAGTCCGATCTCGTCATAGTGACGCCGCACCTTGGAGTATTCCATCGCCACCCACTCATCGGGTCCGACACCATCGCGATGCCCTCGCTCGACCATGAACGGCCGCGGAGTCATCATACAAGCCAGCTCTGCATAGCTGGACACATTTCCCATATTCCACTCCCAAATTTCATATTCACCCACGAACACGTAACTTGACGTGAAGACATTGCTTGTCGTTTTGGCGATCCAGTCGTTGAAGTCCGCCGAACAAATCGACAACGCGTATCCGGGCACAAAGGGTGGGACGCGCATCGCGGTTTTGCCGCCGTACGAGATTCCATAGAAACCAATCCGCTGGGGATCGACATGCGGCAAAGTGGAAAGCCACTCTAACGTTCGCGCGTGTTGCGGAATGATGTAGCTAAACAGGGACCGTTTCAGCGGGTTCGATTTCAATTGAATGGCGCGGAACTCGTCATGACCTCGAAAAGGACTTTGCGGCGAGTAAACAATGAATCCACGCATCGCTAATTCAGCGGCAAATCCACGCTTGAGGAACAGATCGGTGTGTTGCTCAAGCGTCCAAGCGGGCGTCCCCTCTAAGCCATGCTGACACACCACGACGGGACGTCGCTCGCCAGGTTTCAGATCGGTCGGCAGCAACAAATAGCCGCCCGCAACCACATCGGGAAAGACATCCAACATGACTTCGTAAACGGTGAATTGATCTTCCTCGATGATCAGCCGCGAGCGTGGATTAAGCGGCATGGTCGGCGTTGGGAGTCGACCGATCACCTCATCGTAAAATTCATCACGATACGACTGGGCGGTTTTCAACCAGGATGTGACATTCGATCGATTGGCGTTTTTCCAGTGTTTTTCCCGTATCTTTGGACTCAGACGCACCAAGTGTTGGTTTCGTTCAATGAGCTCATTGAGCTGCCTTGCTTGTCGAGCCGATGCATCGGGTAACTCGCGATGCTGCCTCAACTTCTCGGGTTTTGCCGGGGATGCATTCAGCTTGACTCCACTCAGTAACGACTCGACCGCCGCATCGCTGGCTGCGGGACCATGGCCATCACCACTGATAACCAATTGAATTTGTGCTTCGTGCTTCAGCGAACGGTAATGCGTCTGAGCGCGCCCGAACTCCTCACGAACGGCATCGAGGGCGGGCGTTTTGATTCGCCCTGGAGCCGCGGCATTTCGGCGTCCCGGCCGAACTTTTGGAGGCCCATCGACTTGAGGCGCGCGACACGCTTCGATCGTGAGTCGACGCGGCGCGATCAGACTGGCGATGTCCGCGTCGGCGAATTCCGTTAACAAACTCCAAACATTGCGATAAATCGGCTCACGCCACAATGCTTCGCGATCGTCAAAGTACCCACACACCATCGTTGAATCGACCCGCGTGTCAATCGCAGCAGTATAGAAGGCCAACAATCCGCCTTCACCGACCCCGACGACACCGATGGGTCGTGTCACTTGATTGGCGACATCCTGCACGACAAAATTGTCGATCGCGGCACGCACCTTCTGGACTTCGTATCCAATCACATGACGTCCGATCTCGAACGAGGTGCGATAAACAAACTCGCGATGCGGCAAATTGGTATAGGCAACGCTGGGGTTTCCCGAAAATTCGTCGTCGCGGTTAATTAACGTCGGGATTAAGACTTCGCATCCCTGTTGCACTAATGCGAGCGCCAACTCAACGGCGTCGGCACCTTCACTTAGCCCCACAAATGCTTCGGGACTCCAATCGGCGTCGGGGATAGCCACAACGCTGGCGACCGACTCTCGTCCGGCGGGCGACAACAACAACCCTTCGCCGGTCACCCCATCTAACACGGGCCAGCGGACTTCGCGGACCGTGCACTCCGCTGAACTGGCCAATATCGGTAATCCCGATTGGAAGTCCTTCTGAGTCACGATCATTTCAAACCCCGTCGCATCCACGCGTGGCTCAACCGCACCGATGATCTCTTGAAAGCGGTTGCGATGATCACTAATGCTGCGTTGGTAATTTGCCAAGGAAGAAAAATCACGCTGCCAATTCTGTTCGCGCATCTCGGATGAACGACTTAGTTCACGATCAGCAAAACGGTTGATTCCGCGGACCATGAATTCATCGAGTGGTTCGTTGAGTTCCAATGGTTGCGTATTGGGCAGCGATTGAGGGAGCGGCGTGTTGTTTTCGGCGAGCGTCGGCGTTGCGGCCAGGAACATCGAAACAATGACAGCGGTGGCACTGGAAAGTTTGCCAAGGCAGGAGGTCGGAGAATACATCGAGCTACGTTTCAGTTGGAGATTATCGTGACGGTCAACCACATTGAAGCAGCCATTCTAGCTGCTTCCCCCACAACGTGGGGCTGGCGTCACGCCGCGCATGCGGAGCCAATCGTCCGCCCTTGTCGATTTCCCGGACCAATGCGACGGCGGAGTCATTTACGAACAAATCGTGCGGAGGGAGGAATTGCAAAAATGCCGTGATAGCCCACGAAACGGACACAACTTGATTGTGTCACGGTATTGGGCGGCTTACAATTATGACTCCCTTCGGCGACCTGCTAGTCGTTCCTGCCCTCTTCCCCCGATCGTGAAACGAGCTGATTTGATGATGCATTCGCAATCTATGCACCTTCGTCGGCGGATGATGTTGCTTGGCAGTTGGTTTGGCTTTTTTTCATTGCTTCTTTCGTCTGCAGCAACGCAGGCCGAAGACAGCGGCGGAGCCCCGCATGCCGCGTTGAGACCACTTTCACTCGCGACGTTTGATATCGACGCCACCCCTCCACTGGGATCGATGATGGCATACGATCGCGTGCAAGGCCTCGGCGAACTTGGGTTGCGATGCCGCGGTGTTGTCATTTTGGGCGTGGGCGAGCCGATCGTGTTGTGTGCAGTCGATTGGATCGGGATTGGCAACCAAAGCCACGATGTTTTTCGTGAACAGATCGCTAAGGCGGCAGGCACGACGCCATCGCGTGTTGCGGTCCACACGCTGCATCAACATGATGCTCCACGATGTGACTTCGGCGCCGAATCGCTGCTAAATCAAGTTGGTGTCTCCGATTTGGGCGCTTACGATGGCACTTACGCACGCGAAATGCTTGGTCGACTTGGCGCTGCGATTCAACAGGCGATTCCCAATGCCAAGCCGATCACCCATGCCGGATTCGGCACGGCCGACGTCAAAAAAGTTGCTTCCAATCGTCGTATCCAGGACGAGTCCGGCCAGGTCGTTTCCACTCGCTACACCGCGACGCGCAATGCAAAACTACGCGCCCTGCCCGAAGGAATCATTGATGCGCAACTGAGTTCGCTGTCGTTTTGGAACAACGACACACCGCTGGCGGTACTCAGCTACTACGCATGCCATCCGCAAAGTTATTACCGGACCGGAATTCCCAGTCCCGACTTTCCTGGGATTGCTCGATTTATCCGTAGCCAGGATGCTCCGGGACCACTTTACCTGCATTTCAATGGCGCTGGTGGCAACATCGGTGCCGGTAAATACAACGATGGTTCCAAAGCGAACCGCTTGATCTTAGCTCAGCGGGTGGCCGATGCGATGCGTGAATCCTTCGAAAACACTTCGAAGTTCAAGATCACTGCCGACGAGATCGCATGGACCACGGTCGGCGTCGCCATGCCTGTGGCAACGCACTTGGATCGCGAAACGTTGACCCAGGGGCTTTCCCAGCCCGGCGGCGGACATCCTAACAAATTGGCCTGGTTGCTCCGCTGCGAAATGGGACACACGGTAGAACTCGGGTGCTTAGCCGTGGGTGATACCCGAGTGTTGCATATGCCGGGTGAGCTGTTTGTGGAATACCAACTTGCCGCAAAAGCAATGCGTCCCGATTTAAAGGTTGCCATGGCGGCCTACGGCGATTATGGACCAGGCTACATTGGTACCGCCGAAGCATATGGGCAAGGCGGGTATGAGACCAGCGAACGGGCATCTAATGTAGCGTCTCAAGTCGAAACCGTTCTGATGACCGGAATAAAAACACTACTCGAAAAGACGGAGTCGTCTAAGTGATCTCTATGTTTCAATTACGCATCACCGCATGTGCAGTGTTTGCTCTAGCGATAGCGACTGGGTCGCATGATGTTGCGGCGGAGGATGTCGATTACGCGAGCGAATTGCCGCGTATCGCCCCCACGGAACCCGACGATGTGATGTCGACGTTCACCGTGGCCGATGGGTTTGCAATGCAACGCGTCGCAGCAGAACCGTTGCTGGCCAGCCCCGTGGCGATCGAATGGGATGCCGATGGCGCCATGTTTGTCTGCGAAATGCGTGGCTATAGCGAAAACCGTGATGACGGTATCTCCAGCATCGCTCGCTTGACCGATACCAATGGTGACGGCAAGTATGACACTCGCACGGAGTACGCGAGCGGATTGCTATGGCCCACGGCGTTGTTCCCCTATGACGGTGGACTGTTTGTTGGCGATGCCCCCGACCTGTTCTACATGAAAGACACCGACGGCGATGGAAAGGCCGACCTGAAGCAGCGAGTGTTGACCGGCTTCGGCACCTCGAATGTGCAGGGTTTGATGAATTCATTCCGCTGGGGACTCGATAATCGCATTCACATCGCTTGCGGCAGCGTGGCGGGTGATATCCGCTTGCCGCACGCCGGTCCCGATGGAGCAAGTGTTAGTATTCGCGGTCGCGACATCGCCCTCAATCCACGCACCTATCAATTTGAACTGACCAGCGGTGCAGCACAGCACGGAACGAGTTTTGATGATTGGGGCCGAAAATTTGTCTCCTCTAACAGCGATCACATTCAACAAGTGATGTACCAAGACTCGGACATCGCGCGGAATCCCTACGTCGTTCCTCCACCGTCACGGATTTCGATCGCTGCGGATGGACCGCAAGCGGAAGTGTATCGCACCAGCCCCGTCGAACCGTGGCGTATCGTGCGCACGCGATTGCGTGTTTCCGGCAAAGTCAAAGGCGTGGTCGAAGGAGGCGGTCGAGCGGCGGGCTACTTCACCGGCGCTACCGGAGTGACGATTTATCGTGGCGATGCTTGGCCCGAGAAATGGAGAGGCTATGCGATCGTTGGTGATGTGGGCAGCAATCTAATCCATCGTAAAAAACTCGACCTGAACGGTTTGGAGTTCATCGCCAAACGGATCGATGAGAAGAGTGAGTTTGTGACATCGAGCGACATCTGGTTTCGCCCTGCCCAATTCGCCAATGCCCCCGACGGCACTCTACATGTGATCGATGTTTATCGTGAAGTGATTGAACATCCATTGTCGTTGCCTGCGGAGATCAAGAAGCATCTCGATTTGACCGCGGGTCGCGATCGCGGCCGCATTTACCGCATTGTGCCCACCGGATTCAAACCTCGCCCGTTCACCCCGCTGAGCGGATTTTCGACATCCGAATTGGTCCAAACGCTAGCTCATGCAAACGCGTGGCACCGCGAAACCGCAGCACGTTTGCTGTTTGAACGCCAAGATCCGTCGGCGATTGGCCAGCTGAAAAAGCTCGCCTCGGACAGCTCATCGCCGCTCGGACGGATGCATGCGTTGTATGCCCTTAGCGGGATGAAGGCTTTGGACGAACCGACGTTAACAGCTCGATTGAGTGATTCGCACCCTCAAGTTCGCCGGCATGCGGTGCGGTTGTGTGACGAGATCGAGTTTACCCCCGCGTTGGTAAACCAGCTTTCGCAATTGACCGACGATCCATCGATGGAAGTCCGCTACCAGTTAGCGTTCACTTTGGCATCGACTCGCGGCGATATTCGCATCGACAGCTTGGCCAAAATCCTGCGTCAGAATCCGGAGGATCGCTGGGTGCGTGCGGCGGTACAAACTGCGATTGGAAGCGACGCGGAAGGTTTGATGAACTTGCTAAGCCAGGACCCTTCGTTTGCAGGCGCATCGGCTGACGCGTTCATAAAACAGCTTTCCGACCAGATCGCGGCTCGCAAACGTAACAAGGGAGCCGACTCCAAAGATTCTCCGCAAGCGAAGATGACGACCCAAGCGAAGGCTCGCACCCCTGAAGCGATCGCAGCCCGACAAGCGATTGTAGCGAAGTATCAAGACGCGCTATCGATGACCAGCGATATCGAACGTGGACGTGAACACTTCAAAAAGCATTGCAGTACTTGCCATCGTGTTGACGAAGTTGGCCATGAGATTGGGCCCAACTTGGCAAACATCAAAGCGCGAGGCGAGGATACCGTGTTGACTGCGGTGCTCGATCCCAACCGCGAAGTGAACCCGCAATACATCAACTACATCGTGTCGACGCTCGATGGCGAAGTTTTGTCGGGAATGATCATCGATGAAGGTGCGACAAGTCTGACGCTGCGGCGTGCGGACAACGTCACCGCGACCGTGTTGCGAATCGACATCGACGAGCTGAAAAGCACCGGATTGTCGATCATGCCCGAAGGTTTTGAAGATGCGATGGACAAGCAAGCCGTCGCAGACTTGATCGCCTACTTGATGCAGGCGTCGTAGTGCGACCGCCCGGTTTCGGCAATCGATGATTGCCCAAACGATGCAACCCTAAAGCGTCCCGATCCGAGCGGCGTTTTAGGGTCTTTTTTTGCGTCAGCGTCAATTGCTCGGGCGGCTATTACTCGGGCAGCTATCGTTCGACCGTATACGCCCGAGCATTGCCACCCTTGACGAGCTTTAACGGTGGGCGAGCATGGAAGTCCTTTTCTACCGTCGCCGCGACGGCCGGGTCGATGGCCCCTGCATGGGCATGCAACAAATACCGCCACGTCGTTGGCTTTTCTTTGTAGAGCATCACCGGGGCATCGCGACAAATCGAGGCGCCCATCCAACCGTCGTCACGCACATGCCACTTGCTCGGAAACGTGCTGTTGCTGGGATGGTCAAAGTACGTGATCCCCTCGACCACTCCGTCGTCAATCGAGCCGCTGTAATCGATCCAAGCCGAGGGCAGTCCAAACAGATTCTTCTCGGACTGCTTTCCGTTCGTCCCCGTAATCACACCATCACCAAAGTGCACCGATATCGGCTTGGCAACCCGAACGGCCAGCAAGCCAAAATTTGATTGTCCTAGTTCCAGAGATTCAGCCACGGAGGTCAACGACGTTTGGATTTCAAAAAACAATCCGTCGTCGGGCGCCGGGCCGATGGCGACCATGACTTGTTGGCGAATCAGTGGCTGGGGATCGTGACCGTCCAACCATTCGAGCTCCACCGCCATCCGCGCTTCCGCGTCACCATCGTCGTAGGCCATCCACCGTGTTTGGCGAATTTGCGTGCCATCGTTATCGCCCCAGAAATTGATCCCAAGCACCTTATGATGAGCGAACCAAATGGAGCGGTGATGATCATGGTCCGGCGCACCGGGATGCCCCATCCGCGTCAACGGTAAACCGGAGGGTCCGATCAGAGGAAAGAAAAAGGGCCGCGGCGAATCTTCGCCTGCGTGCCAGCGAAGTCGCTCACGCCCATCAACCCCAAAGGCAACTTGTCGGTTAGGAAGGGGGACGATTTGACAGCGAGGTGATTTCGTAAACATCGTTTGATTCAAATGCGAAGGGGAGCGAGCGGATTGAAAGCCGAAACGGTTCAGCGTCCCGCAGAGGGTATGCCCGGATGAGATCTTGTAAAACCACCGTCACAACGTCGTGGCCAATCATGCTCAGCCATCGAGTCAGGGCGGCCAGCGAATCCATGTGCGTCACCGCGATTAACCGTGATCACCGGCTCGCATGAGCGATCACGAGCGGGGCACGTCACTTAGGCGAATAAATCGTGAACGACCTTGGCGTTTTCAGGGCCGGTTAGACGGTGATGACGGCCGCCATGTTCGAATGTCAAATTCGCGTGATCGAGCCCGAGTGCGTGCAATATCGTAGCATGCAAGTCACGAAAATGCACTTTATCCTCGACGGCTCGAGCCCCCGTTTCGTTGGTTTTCCCGTGCGTGTAGCCTGCCTTAACTCCGCCGCCCGCTAACCAAAACGTAAACCCGTTGTGGTTATGGCCCGTTTGATCCTTGCCATCATCGGGGACCAAACCCGGACGCCCGAATTCGCCTCCCCAAACCACCAACGTGTCCGCCAACAAGCCTCGCGCCGCGAGATCTTCGAGCAAGGCTGCGACCGGCGCGTCGATGGTTTCGCAGTTCGCTTTTAAATCCCGCCGGTGATGATTATGTTGGTCCCATCCGCCATGGTTCACCTCAATAAATCGCACTCCCGCTTCGGCGAAACGTCGCGCCAACAAGCATTGGCGACCAAAATCAGTGGGCCGACACGTTCCGATCGAGAGTTTCTTTCCAACGCGATACCGTTTTAGCGTGGCCTCGGTTTCGTTGCTCAAATCAAGCAACTCCGGAGCGGTGGATTGCATGCGAAACGCAAGCTCCATCGACTCGATCACACCTTCGAGTTCCGCATCACCAGGCCGATTCGCGAAGTGATCACGATTCATCGTTTGTACGAAATCAAGCTGACTGCGTTTGATCTCGGTGGGCAGATGTGATCCTTCGATATCTCGGATCGTCGCCCTCGACATATCTTCGCCATTGGTCCCAATCGGGGTGCCGGCGAATTCGGTTGGCAAAAAGACGCTTGAGTAAACGGAGGGCTTCGCCGCATTGAGACTAACAAAGCCTGGCAAATTGGCGTTTTCGGTCCCCAACCCGTAAGAAATCCAGGAGCCCATGCTTGGGCGTTTTCGGAGTTTTTCGCCGGTATGCAGTTGCAGAAACGATTGGGCATGATTGCCAGTATCGGCGTGCATGCCGTTGATGACACAGAGCCGATCGGCATGCTTGGCGGTTTCCGGTAGCAGCTCCGAAATCCACAGCCCACTCTCCCCACGCTGAGCAAAGGAAAATACCGAACCGGGATGCTTTTTCTTTCCCGTTTGTGGTTTGTAGTCGAACGTGTCCATTTGAGCAGGGCCACCGCTCATGCAAAGGAAGATCACACGTTTGGCACGTGGTCCAATCGCGACATCGTTGCTCCGAGCCGTCGCATCCATCGCTAGGGCACGGGTCGGGAATTGACACAGCGACTGCAGCGCCAAATGACCAAACCCACAGGATGCGGTTTGCAGCATGGTTCGTCTTGAAATCATAGCCGGTCCTAATCCACGTATCGAAATTCGTTCGTCATCAATAACGCCTGGCACGCACTCGCCCAAGCTTTCATCGTCGGTTCGGCGACACTTGTTTGCTGCGGCGACACCGCATCACCCGCTCGCTGAATCAGATTCAGCAGCTGCGTCACTTCAAATTCGCTCGCTTCACGCTGTAACACGACGGCAAACGCATGTTGCGCCCGTCGTCGCTCGTCGCTTGGCTCGTCCCGAAACAATCTCGCTGCCAAATGCTCCGCCTGGTCGACGACAAAATCACTGTTCAGCAGGAACAAGGCTTGCGTCGGAAGGGTCGTGTTTTCACGCATTCCCATCACCCCGACCGCATCGGGCAGATCAAACGCAGCCAAGGGCTTCGGTGCCGCATGCCGGAGCATGCACAGATAGAGACTGCGGTGATTACTTTTACGGTGCAGATCGGTCGAATTCCCCGGCGGCCAATTGATCAACACATCCACGTCCTCAATCGCCGAACCCTGCTGTGGCGAATAAGCGAGCGTGCCGCTGACGGCCAACATGCTATCGCGGAGCGATTCGGCATCCAACCGTCGACGATGGTGCCGAGCGATCAGTTGATTATCGGGATCCTGATCCCGATGCTCCGCATCGCAGTGACTATCCAATTGGTAGGTACGTGTGAGCACGATCGAGCGAATCAATCGTTTGATTGACCAATTTTGGCGCACGAATCGCTCGGCCAGATGATCCAGTAACTCGGGATGAGTCGGCCGTGCGCCGTAGACACCGAAATCATCGGGCGTTGCCACAATGCCTTGGCCAAACAGATGCAACCAAATGCGGTTGACCATCACACGAGCGGTTTGAGGATGCTCGGGATCGGTCAACCACTGGGCCAACGCGGCTCGGCCACTTTGACTCTCGGCGATCGTGATTCCATTGAGATCGGAGTCCGCTGCGCCATCTCTGGTGCGATACGCGGTCAAGGTTCCGCGTGGAACGAGCGGCCCAAGTTTGCTGCCCTCGCCATTGATATGAATTTTACAATCGACGGGTTTAGTCTTTTCACGAACTCCCATCGCAAATCCGATGGGCCGCGACGGGGCGATTCCTCGCGGTTGCCCCGAATCCGCGTGCAACTTGATTGCCTCGCCGTCCGTGAGAGCACGGGAAAACAATGCAAACTCGCCAACATTCCCGTCCAGCGGCGAGAAGTGGTCACTGCGGTCAGCCAGACAAAACTCGGCATTATCTCCCACGCTCGATTTCAATTTCTCATCGATCTCCAATTGACCGTTGAGAAACACTTTCATTTGCTCTCCGGCGCGAACCATCACGACATGGTTCCAACTTCCCGCAGGGATCACACTGGCCCCAACCACCGATTTCTTCACCGCGCCGCCACTGTGCACAAACAATTGCCCAATGCGTGCCACTTTGTGATTGCCACCAATCCCCAAGTGATCTCCTGGCAATCCGCTATCGCCCATCTTGCCTCGCGAAAACAGATACGCCGTGACTGCTCGAACCTGATTCCCGAGCGTGTTCCGGAACCAGAAGGAAACCGAATACGAATCACTCGGCTGATCCAATTTGCCGACGAATCGATTCTCTTTCACCGTCGCAAATTCGCTGGCCGAATAGCTGGCGGGACCGTGCGCTACGAGTCCATCCGGAGCGGTATCGAAGCGAACGTGCAACGTTGGTTTCAAAGCAGCGATCGCAGCGGAGTAGGACTCCGGAAACGTGGGCGACGCCGTGCGGTCGACCGAGGCTTCGTTCTCGGTGCTCTCATTCCAGACCGATTTCAATTCATGAAGCGGAGTCGGCGGTGCCGTCAGCCCTTCGTTGCCTGCGGCGCCATACAGCGTTTCGCTGCTTGAAAAAATGCCTGCTAAAGCGTAATAGTCGCGTGTTGGGATCGGATCGTGCTTGTGATCATGACAGCGAGCACAAGCGACGCTCAACCCCATCACGGCGGTGCACACCACATTGATCTGGTCATCGACCACATCCATGGCAAAATTGCGGTTCATCGCGACAGCCGGCTTGGATCCAATCGCCAAAAACCCGGTGGCAACAAGTTGAGCATTGCGTTGCGAGGCGGACGACGCAGGCAACAAATCACCCGCGATTTGCTCGCTCAAAAATCGATCATACGGCAGGTCGTTGTTCATCGCGTCCACGACGTAATCTCGATAACGCCACGCATGCGGGAAGGTCGCGTTTCGCCCCAAACCATCGTCGCCGTTGGATTCACCGTAACGTGCAACGTCAAGCCAATGGCGTGCCCAACGTACTCCGAACTGAGGGCTTGCCAACAACGAATCAACAAGCCGCTCGGTAGCCTTGCCGCCGCTACGGTTGTGTTCCGCCGTAAACGCATCGAGTTGGGCGGTTGTCGGAGGCAAACCGACGAGATCATGGTACAGACGGCGGACGAGTGTCCGGGGATTTGCGTCCCGCGTTGGCGTCAGCCCCGCATCTTCGATTTTGGCTAAGACGAAATGATCGATCGGGTCGCGAGCCCACTCGGGATTCGTCGTCGTAGGGATTGCCACCTCTTTCCTAGGAAAGAACGACCATAGCGCCTCGAGGTCCACCGCGTCGGACGTGGCTCTTGGCGGCTCGTCCGTTCGCGGATCATAGGCACCAAGCGAAATCCACTTCACAAAGTCGTTGATCACGGACTCAGGAAGCGGTGCATCGGGCGGCATTTCTAAATCGTTGTGGCGAAGCGATTCGATGATCAAACTTTGCTCGGGATGCCCGGGCAATAGCACCGGTCCCGATTCGCCGCCGGTTAACATCCCATCGCGACTATCTAGACGCAGTTTTCCACCCAATTCAGCGGAATCGGCCGAATGGCATTCATAACAGTGGGTCACCAACACGGGACGAATCTTGTTCTCGAAGAACGTCCCCGGTTCCACGGCGGTTAGCTGGCAGTCGGACGCGGCGAAAACCATCGCCAACCACAATAAGTGGCGGATGCTTGGAATCATGATGGCGGGACGGAACGGGAGGGGAGACGGTCAGGTGGGGGGGCTTATTCTCCCGCATCGGCTGGCACAATGCAAACAATTTTGCTTCCCAAAACCGCTTGTCCGCAAAATTTTTGAATTATCCTTGCATACCGAGCCCTTGCGATCGTGACCTGAGCAACAATGACCGGGGCAAAGTGTGACCAGTGCAACCGTGACCGGGGCGTTTGCCAAGATCCGCTCGCCTTTTGCCATCTCGGGGTGACATCGTGATCGAAGATCGCAATCGCCGGCGTCTCGATGAGCGGCGTCTCGATGAGCGGCCCTGCTTTACTCACACCTAGCCCGGTCATACGATGTCGCCCCCTCGGCGTTAAGCTTGTGTCATCAGCGTTAACCTCGTGAAAACGATCTTTCAATCCTTTTTTAAGAAGTGCAATCCCATGCGACGTTTTTCTTTTGTGTGTGCCCTGACGCTCGTGGTCGGAACGCTCCTCGGCGGCAACCAGTCTTGCTCCGCGGCAGACGTCTATGACTACGACCTCGTGCATTCGTCGGTCAGCTTCAAGGCCCGGCATCTCGATATCAGCTGGATTCATGGACGTTTCAATGAGGTCTCAGGCCAGTTTTCGCTCGACCGTGAAGACCCAGCGAAGTCGACGTTCTCCTTGACCATCAATGTCGATAGCGTTGACACCGCCAACGAAAAACGCGACGAGCATCTGCGACAACCCGATTACTTCGATACGAAGCAATTCCCCACCATCGAATTTCGCAGTACAAGCACCAAGCCGATCGAAGGCGGATACGAAGTCACCGGTGATTTCACGATGCATGGGACAACCCGTTCGATCACGATCGTCTTGATGGGTGGCGAAGAGCATGATTTCAAGAAGGTCAAACGCGTCGCGTTCTCAACCGAACTCGCTCTCAAGCGTAGCGATTACGGTTTCGACAAAAACGCGATCGGGCCGATCGGCGACAAGGCGTTGATCATGATCGATTGCGAAGGCGTTAAGAAATAAAGGGATGCCCGAGCCGCTACTGTACTGCAAGGCGATGGGAGCCGCCGCGATCGTCAGTGCCTTAATCGTGCTGGCGATTGCGAGTCTTCGACGCGTTCCTGCAACGTGGCTGAATGGTGTCTGTGTGGCTGCGGTGGGCGCCGGTCTTGCGAGCGGCTTTACCGTGCTTTCATTGCGATTCGTATGGCCGCCGCTCAGCGGCCTGGATCGGTTGTTGACGATCATCTTGCCAGCCACGCTTGCCATCGAATGGGTGGCCGGACATCGGCGTCTTCCACGCTGGGGTGCCTGGGCGATGCGACTATCCATCGCCGCCGCTGCGCCGCGTGTTTTGTTGCATGGTTCGGTATACCTGAGTGAGTCCAGCGAGTGGACGGGGTGGCAAACTCACACGATTTTACTGCTTCTCGGCGTGCTGCTCTGTGTCGTGTGGGGCTTGCTTTCCCAGTTGTCAACACGAGCGGCGGGCGTTTCGATTCCACTTGCCTTGGCAATGACGATCCAATCGGCAGGGGTAACGGTGATGGTGGCCGGTTACATCAAAGGCGGCGCCGCGGCGATTCCCTTGGCATCATCGCTGGTAGCGACATCCATCGCTGCCGCCTGGATCGCCAAACGTCGTGATGCGGCCCTGAACTCAAGCTCCTCCGTCGTCATTGGTATCGCCGTGGTAGGGTTGTTTGGGATCCTCTTTATCGGCCGTTTTTTTGGCCGCATCTCCAGCGAGGCTGCCCTGACGATGATGCTCGCCCCCTTGCTTTGCTGGGTGTCCGAGACGCCGCTGTTACGCCATCGGAAACCCTGGATCATCGGGGCGTTCCGCTTGGGGACCGTTGCGATTCCATTGCTCGTGCTGTTGGCCGCAGCGAAACGTGATTTCGACCGTGATATCGCTCCGATGCTCGGTCCATAAATCAGGATCATTCGGTGTAATCCCCCCTTAGTCGAAGCGGGTCAGCCGAGGGTGTTTCGAGAACCGCAGCTCATTTTCCGGAACGGCCTTTCCGATAGGTTCAGGGGCGATGAACGAAGGAACGGGTAAAAGGATTCAAATTCAATGGTGATCCAGCACAGCCGGTTTTGATTTGGTTAGAATGGGTCCTCCTACCACCCCCTCCCTTCTAACCCCCAAACGGAACATCACCTTGGTAACCTCACCGAATCGTCGTTCGTTTATTAAATCTGCATCCATTGCTGGTGCCGCGATTTCGCTTCCCGCACTGCAATATTCACGCGTCTATGGAGCCAACAGCCGACTGGGAATCGCCAGTGTCGGAACCGGTGGCAAAGGCTGGAGCGATTTGGTCGGAGTGGCGGCCAGCCCCGAAGTCCAAGTGATTGCCGTGTGCGATATTGACAGTTCGGCGGGACATCTGGGCCGCGCTGCAGAAAGGTACTCCGACGCACGCCAATACGACGACTGGCGAAAAGTGCTTGATAAGTCAAACGAGATCCAAGGCGTGATGGTCTCCACACCCGACTTCATGCATGCCCCAATTTCGTTGGCGGCGATGCAATTGGGCAAACATGTGTTTTGCCAAAAACCGCTTACGCACACGGTTTTCGAAGCGCGTCAAATGAAGGCTGCGGCCAACAAATATGACGTGGTGACCCAGATGTGCAATCAAATCCAATCGCATTCCGCCTATCGCACGGCGGTACACATGGTGCACACCGGGATGATTGGCAAAGTCAAAGAAGTTCATTCATGGCAATCCGGAACCCCGGCGTGGCCACGGCACATTCCGACCCCTAAGGGGAACGACCCCGTGCCAGCGAATGTAAACTGGGACTTGTGGCAAGGCGTTGCTGCGGAACGCGCCTATAAAGCGGGCATGTACCATCCGTTCAACTGGCGCGGTTGGCAAGCCTATGGCACCGGGCAACTTGGGGACTTTGGTTGCCATATTTTGGACCCCGTTTTCAAATCGCTCAAACTTGGATCGCCGAACAAACTAACCGCCACAGCGCCAAAGTTGTTCCCTGAGTCTTGGACCGATCAAGCCACCGTGCGCTACGAATTTCCCGGGACCGAGTATACCGTTGGCCCGACCCTGCGAGTCACTTGGTACGATGGCGCGGGTGTCCGTCCGCCGCGTGAGAATTTGACCGGCATTCCCGCCGACGAAAAACTGCCCGGCGCCGGTTCCGTTCTCATCGGCGAGAAAGGATCGCTCGTGATTCCGCACGTCGCGATGCCCAAACTATACCCGGAAGCAAACTTCCCAGCTGATAAGTTGCCTGTGATTGAAGGTGTCAACCACTACACGCAATGGGCTGACGCTTGTCGCGGTGTCGGTGAAACGACATCGCACTTCGACTACGCGGGACCGCTCACTGAGACCGTTTTGCTGGGTACGATCGGCATTCGTTTCCCCGGTCAAAACCTCGATTGGGACGCCGAGTCGCTGAAGATCACCAACAACGCGAAGGCCCAAGAGTTCATCACCAAGCCGTACCGTCAAGGCTGGGAACCTGCTTGGGTGTAGCCGAACGCGTCGCCCAGACACGCTTGAAGCGTTAACTCGCTTGGGAAGCGATCCGCCGATTTGTGGCATTTGAAACCGCAAATCGGCGTTTTAACCTCGTTTCAACGAAGTCAGCCTGCGAGCTGCCGCGATCCTTTTACGGCCGGTAGATATTGTCGACATGCTGTCGTGATTTGCCTTTGCGAATTGCCGATTGGATCATCATCCACTCGCCGATATTTTCCAGCGTGATGATCCCCGTCAAACGCTCGTCTCGCACCACTGGCATTGTCGAGCACTCCGCTTGCTGCATCCGCAGAAACGTGTCTTGCAACATGTCGCGTTCATCGACCGTGCCACATCCCTCGCGCATGATCGATGTCACGAGTGTGTCCTGACGCCCTTCGGCCAACGCCGCGACGAGATCGCTCCGTGTCAATATTCCAAGGAATTTGCCCTGGTTCACCACGGGAAAGTCTTGCTGTTGGCCTTCGAGCAACTCTTGGACAACGTCTTCTAAGCGAGTGTCGTACGCAACGGTCCGAAATTGAGTCACCATCGCCTCACGGACCGGCACGCCCGCTAGCAACGAACGCATCTGGGCCATTTGAGCTTCCTGCTGGGCGCCGATGTAGACGAACAGGGCGATGAAGAGCAGAAAAGGATTGAAAAATAATCCAAGGATGCCAAAGCCAATCGCCATGATTTGGCCAACGCTCGCAGCCGCTTGCGTCGCTCGCACATAATCCATTCGCTGTGCCAGTAGCGCACGCAGCACGCGACCGCCATCCATCGGGAATGCCGGCAGCAGATTGAAAACCACCAAGACGATATTCACGTACAACAGCTTCTCTAAAAATCCGCTGCCTAGCCGTGGCACATCACTGAGCGAACTGACGCCCGAACCAAGGTACACGGGAATCATTAACAAGGCCGCGATCACCACATTGACAGCGGGCCCGGCCAATGCGACCAACAATTCCTGTTTGGGATCCTCGGGCATGCGCTCTAGCCGAGCGACGCCGCCAATCGGCAACAAGGTGATATCGCGCGTACGAATCCCGTAATGACGCGCCGTCAACGCGTGACCAAATTCATGCAGCACCACACAACCAAAAATGGCGAGTACAAACCCAATCCCCGTGATCGCCACCACCAAGCTATTGCCTTGCAAAACATGAATGCCGATCAACCAAGCGATCAGAATAGCGAACGTCCAGTGGATAAAAACATCGATCCCAGCAATCCGCGCAAGCTTGAATGACCCATTCATTTTCCAACTTTTCAGTGACGGGTGAGAGGGAGAAACGGCGTTTCGTGCCGCCTCCTAAATTCACTTGCAATTGGAGTGCCATAAATCCCGTTTTGACGCAGTCCTCTACCGATCGTAGGCAAATTTCCTGATCTCAACCTAGACCGGCATATTTTTTGGAAATGGAGACTGCGATACGATCGGTTCCGCGCAAAAATTTCACTTGAGGGGCGATTTCGCACGCTGCCGCATAGCTAAACCAGAACATCCTGCACAGATTCGGGAAGCGGTCGAGCCCGCAAACAACGATCCACTGGATTGCGATTGATCGAACATGACGACGCGTGGCGAACTCAATTCGCACCAATTTTGCAATCCCAAGGCTTCCAAACCAGCGACGTGCCATACGGCATCGAGACGTTGGAACTCGCAACGCAACGTGTTTTGCCTGGGCCGGATTCTGGCTGCGACTGACCGTGATCTCGCCAAGGATGTCGATGCCAAACCATTTCGTGAAGACCGCGATTACTGCCTCGCTGTGTCGACGATTGAGGTGCCGCTGTGGCTACGGACTGCGAGAGTAAGCGGTTTGCGAGAGTAAGCGGTGCGAGACAAAGATGGCATCCGCAGCGAAGAATGCATCGCTTAGCGAGTCACTCGCGCCGCTTTGTCGTTCGGATACCCATTTTTCATTCGGACGACCGTCTCACTTTGGCACGTTTAGACGGTTACTGATCTGTTCAATCGGCTGCAGATTGCGAATCAATTCCTGGGCCACTTGCTTCATGTAGAACGAGGGCACTTGTCCGCTGAGGACCAGCACGCCTTCGTGGAATCGACATTGAACCTGCCGAATCGCCGAGTAGGGACATGTGCGAAATCGCTCGGTTGCGATCCTGGTCACATCTCGGGCCGATGTGCAAGGAGCATCGTTGGGGTGAGTCGGTATCTCGTTTCGCAGGGCAGCGATATCAATCGAACGGGTAGGGGCAACGATCGTTTCGATCACGTCTAGTCTCCGTATGGAAATGGATCCGTATTGAAATGGAAGCGAAACCAACGGCACTCATCACCGCAACGAAACCACATCAGCGTTTGGGGCACACGCGAGTGTCATTCGTGGGAGAGTTTTCAAGGAAAACTCGTTTAACGGGGCTACGATAACGGGGCTACAAAAAAGCCTCACCGCAAAGATTATTTTGCAATGAGGCTTGGTCATCACCCGTCTTTCCTGTCACTCATCAACAGGTAATTCAAATGTAGCGATGGCTTGCCGAGGGTCAAGAAGAATATTTTTGGTTGGCTACGACGGGCTCGATCCAAGCGACCGCAAACCGCGTAAGCGATGCGTGTATTGCTACTGGGTATTTCTATTCCGGCTTTCTGTTTCGTGTTCCTACTCTGCGGTAAAAGTTTCTTCGGCCGCGATGATGCTCCGCGCTGCGTCGGCCAATTTCTGATTCTTGTTTTGAGAGATCTTTTGCAAGCGTTTAAAAGCGTCCGGTTCGCTCAGCCCCACACGGTACATCAAGATTCCTTTGGCGCGTTCAATCAGTTTGCGGTCGGTGAGCGACTTGGCCAAATTGTCGGCTTGCTGTTCAAGCATGCGAAACTCGTGAAACCGCCGGCTTGCCAAGATAATCGCGGTGGCCAAATCGGGTTGCTTGATCGGTTTAGCCAAATAGGCGAGCACGTGGTTCTGTAATGCCCGGTCAATGTCTGCGGCGTCATGGCGAGCCGAAACGAGAATGATCGGCATCGGCACCTCCTCGCGAAGCATCTCCGCCGCCGCCAAACCATCGATCCCAGGCATTGGAATGTCAGTAATCAGCAAATCGGGCTTCTTCGATCGACACTGCTCCACCAGTTCATTTCCGTTGCAGGCCAACACCACTAAGTCGTGGCCAAGTTGGCGAAGCGTCCCCTCGTACCAATGACGCATCAAGGGTTCAGCATCAGCCACAGCGATTCTCAACGGGCGAGGCATCAATGTCTCCTCGATAGCAACACGATCGATTCCGTGCCCCGTGATGGTCTCAGTTCATCGCATTCAACGGCGGGAATACATGACAGCAAATTGTGCAATTGCCATACCCAAACCAACTTCGCTTGTTTTCAATGCAGCCAAACTGCGGCGACAAAAAGCCCTCCCGGGGTTTGGGAATCCTCGCACGCAGCTAGCATTGCGATTGGCCGCTGCCGCCGAGACACGACCACGGAAGATTAGCGCCGCTGGGACCGAAACGCTAACCCAATGGACGCCGTCGACTCCGGCGGCCTACACACACACCTAGCTCAGGGACTCAACAGCTCAGGGACTCAACAGCTCAGGGACTCAACAGCCCAGAACTCAACGGTCTGAGACTCCAAAGGTACGAGCGAAAGCATTCCACAGCGTCGCGATTAAACCTTGCCCGCGACCTTCAACCTTTTCTCGGCTGTCGCTAGGACACCAACCAAAGCGATCGTCACTGATCACCACCCACTTGGCACCGCCCACAAGGCGTTTTGAATGAGAAATCGACTCCGAAAACTCATCATGGGCTCGGCCGCAATAAAGAGCTTGGATCGGTTGCGATCCACGGTGGGATTCCCTGCAGCTCCACAAAATAATCTTCCATTGTCCCGCTTGCGGGTTTTGAAATTCGCAGCGTCCAGATCTCACCTTCGCCGGAAGCGGGAGCGCCAACATATTGTTCAGGAACGGTGATGGCCGAGTTCTCCCACACCTTCGTCCCCTTTGGATTCAAAATCGCAGCACCGACCGATTCCGTCCCTTCCCCAAACACTTTAACGCCAAACGCTTTGGTGCCCGCCGGAACGTAGAAGTACAAATCCCCACGCGAATGAATAAACCACATCCGCCCCTTTTCACCGCCGAACAACGCGGGAACATTCGAGGACAATAGTTGGAACTTGTTCAGTCCACACTGGATTGGAATTCGATACAGTCCCGTTTCCGGCGCGACAAAACTCAGCGACGCTTCGGATTGGAATGGAACCTCCCCCACGCTCAGCGTTTCGCCTCCGGGCGCAGTAGCCTTAACGACGATCGGCTGCCCTTTGTTGCTTCCCACCTGCAGATGGCTCAACGTCAACTTCACATCGCTGCCGCGTTGAGCGTACAACACGAGCGTCCCCCATCGACGTTGGTTCCATGGTTGATGCGCAAACGTCGAGACGTTCCCCCTGGTTTCTAACGGAATAAATTCGGTCTTCGCGGTTTCATATTTAGGGAACCGCTTGAACCGATTGCCAGGGTGCAACTTGTCTAGCCAATCGGGCGTGATCTCTAAGGACGATTCCTTCTCGCCGCTGCGGACTCGAAACCGTCCACTAACGTCGACGAGCTTCAGGTCGCCCGCAGCATCTTGGTACTTGATCACGGGACGTTGCTGCGGATCCTCGATCACGCAGTCCTCAAAATGCACCCCACCGAAGTCGCCTTGGTCGCCGACACCGGATTGCAGCAAGATGGTTGGGACATTTGGCTCTCCTTCGTCCGGCTTGAGTCGGCAACGAACAAAACATACTTTTGCTCCCGTCGTTGGCTTGCGACTCAACCTGACCGCCGGGCCATTCCCGCCCGAGAAATCACAATCGATGAACTCAACCGTGCCTGCCACCGGCCCTTGCCCTCGTCCCTCTCCATTAACGAAGGAAAGCGAGGTTCGGTTGGAACCACGAGCCACACAATTCTCAAGACGAATCGAAATCGGCTCCGATTTCGCTGACAAGTTGGGAAGATAAAAGAGGTATCCGCTTCCTTGATTGTTCTCGGAGACGCAGTTTCGCAGCACACAATTCACAAGTTTTTCGCGGGCATGATTTGGCTCGAAATCAATGCCTGCCATCGGAGCCGTGCCCGAGGTGTTTCGCGTGATCGTGTTTTCGATCAACAGATTCTCTGCCGTAATGATGCTGATTCCTTGACGGTGGTGATCTTCGAGGAGCACGTCCAAAATATGGATATTCTTGTTCGTGACGCCAGCGGATCCGGCACCCAAATAGATACCGTCGCCGCCACTTTCCGCCATGGTTAATCCCGACACCTTTACATTGGAACAGCCCTTGATCTGCAGCGTGTTCCGCCATTCCGCCTTCGTATAAGGTGGTTTGGCGTAATCATCACGATGCATTCGAAAGGTCGCTCCGTAACCGGTGATCGTCACATTACGTTTGTTGACAACGCTTAGCAACGAAGCAGTGGATCCCTTGAATTCTCCTTTTTTCGCCTGCAGCACGACACCTTTTTCGAACACCAATTCCTGGTCGCTGGCCGCCAAAAGCGGCGTCACGACCCACGGGCGTCCCATGTCTTCGATGATGACTCGCTTCGCACCGGAGTTGATTGCGTCTTGGATACTGGAGGTGGAATCTTCGGGATCAAAGCCCCACCAAGAAACGCGTGCTTCGGTCCGTTTCCCAGATTTCACCTCATCGATGGCCGATTGATTCAAACCACCGACCAGCATCACCGTAGTCAAAAATCCAGTAAACGCGGTCACCATCATCGTCGTCGCTCTCGAAATTACGGATCAGCGCAGAGCATTTGCTCACGCATTGGAGTGGGGGGGCAGTGTGGTCCGCAATTTACATCGGGACCTTCGAAAGCCACCGATGCAGGAGAATACCAACGCGAATCAGGCTGACATCATACATGAAGCCTTCACGACCGTGTTTGCCTTGGCCGGCCCCGTTTTTTGAGATGCGGTTCCATTTTATTGCGACGCGGACGCCGACGCGTTAACATGGTGGCGGGATTCGTGGCCCCCGTGCTTCCTGCTAAGGGGCGTTTCCCGCCTCTCCCGATCAAGCCATCTTCAGACACAGGCCGCACGTGCGGTCCCCCTACCAAGACGAGCCCCGCGTTGGTGATCCATCGCAATGATGGGCGCCGAACTCCCACAGCCCCAAGCATCTCGGACGACTTCAATATCGCTCCGAGCGAATGCTGCTTTCCCTTCCCCCTGAGAACATCAAGCCATGAATTTGTCCCCACGATTTGGGTTGCGACTTGCCCTCACCATCGTTGGCTCACTGAGTCTGTTGGTTACCGGAGTCTCGGCCGCCGATGCGCCGAGCAAGGTGCTTCGCGCTGGTGCGTTTGCGATCGACATTACTCCGACGGAGTTCCCGGTCAGTTCGGCGGGCAGCATGACGCACCGGACGGCGAATCAAGCTCATGACCCGTTACATGCACGCTGCCTTGTGCTGGACAATGGCGAGACAAAGATTGCGTTGGTGACGTGCGACAGTTGCATGATCCCACGTGAAATTTATGACGCCGCCAAGCAACAAGCGTCTAAAGCGACCGGCATCCCCACCAGCAACATGCTTTGTTCGGCAACGCATACGCACACCGCCGTGTCGGCTGCACCCACATTTCAGAGCCTGGTTCAGGAAGACTACATCGAATTCCTTGCGCAACGCATTGCCGAGGGGATCATCCAAGCTCACTCACAACTCGAACCCGCACGCATCGGTTGGGCGGTCGGCAACAATCCTCGCCAGGTTCACAACCGCCGCTGGTATTTGCGTCCCGGAACGGAGATCGTCGATCCGTTTGGTCGTGGCACGGACAAAGTTCGCATGAACCCACCGCGTAACAAAAAAGTTTTGTTGCAGCCCGCCGGACCGGTTGATCCCCAGGTTCCCGTGTTGGCGGTTAAAGCCCTTGACGGTCGGCCGATCGCGGTGTGGGCGAACTATTCGTTGCATTACGTCGGTGGAGTGCCAGGAGATTCACTATCAGCAGATTATTTTGGTGAGTTCGCGAGACAATTCGCTGGACTGATCGATGCCAAGGACGCGAGTCCTGCTTTCGTCGCTGCGATGACCAACGGCACGAGTGGTGACATCAACAACATCAACTTTTACGAAGGTAGCGATCGCCAGCAACCATTTGAACAAATTCGTTTGGTGGCGGCCGACGTCGCGGAATCCGCACGCGTGGCGTATCAACGCACGGTATTCGAAGATTGGATCCCGCTGCGGATGCAAGAAACCGAAATCGAGCTTGGCGTCCGCCGTCCCGATGAGAAAGAGTTGGCTCGCGCGAAAGAACTGCTCGAGGCGGCTGGCCCCGGTCCTTATCGCAAGATGGACTTGATTTATGCCAACGAAACGTTGGATATGGCAAAGTATCCCGCTACGGTCAAAGTCAAGTTGCAAGCGATTCGGATTGGTGACCTCGGAATCGTGAGCAGTCCATGTGAAACGTTTGTCGAGACCGGATTGGCGATCAAGAAGCACAGCCCGCTGAAGCCCACCTTCACGATCGAACTCGCCAATGGCTACAACGGCTACCTGCCGACACCTGAGCAACACGCCTTGGGGGGCTATGAGACTTATCGTGCCAAATCGAGCTACCTCGCTATCGATGCCGAACCTCAGATTCGGAAAACGTTGCTGGAATTGTTAGCGGAGGTCGCTAAATAATCGCAGCTTCGCTCGCGATGGATCCTGTCGAGACGCGTCTGCGATGACGTGGGGATTTGCTCACCCGTCGTCGCACACGCGTTGGGTTTGGACAGTTGAAATCATGCGAATCAATTTTGGCGTCCCGCTCGCAACGAATGCGCGACGACCGCCCCCCACCGCCACGCTACACGTTTGCGTGGCCCACTCACTCCGCTCCTCCACAGATTAAGGCATTACGTTTTGGATTCATTGAACCGTCGTGATCTCCTCCGTAACGCGGCGTTGACCGGTGTCGGAGTTTATCTCTCGAGCCCCTCCTCTTCGGCGCTCAGTGCGTCCCCGAATGAGAAGCTCAACATCGCCTGTGTGGGACTGGGCAATCAGGGGCAACACAACTTAGGACTGGTCCAAAGCCAGAACATCGTTGCGTTGTGTGATGTTGATGACGAACGAACCGCGATGTTCGGGGCGAAGTACCCCGCAGCCAAACGGTTCGCCGATTTCCGAGTCATGCTCGACAAAATGAGCCCCGAGATCGATGCGGTCGTCGTCACCACGCCGAATCATACTCATGCGACCATTGCCGTGGCGGCAATGAAGGCTGGCAAGCATTGCTATTGTGAAAAACCACTTGCTCATTCGATTCATGAAGTCCGTGAGATGCAGCGGGTCGCCACGGAGCAGAATGTGGTCAGCCAAATGGGAACACAAAACCATGCGGGTTCGAATTACCGACGCGTGGTCGAATTGGTGCAATCCGGTGCGATCGGCGCCGTAAGGAAGGTGCATGTTTGGTTCGGACGCCCCGGCGGTTGGCGGCGATTCAAACATCTGGTGGACCGGCCGACCGAGAAGACTCCCATCCCAAAAAACCTGAACTGGGATCTGTGGGTCGGTCCCGCTCCGATGCAGAACTTCCATCCGGTATACCATCCTCATGATTGGCACTATTGGTGGGATTTCGGCAATGGCACGATCGGCAACATGGCCTGTCATTATCTCGACTTGGTTTTCTGGGCGTTGAATCTTTCCGCGCCTACCGCCGTCGAAGCGGTCGGCCCCAAAGTGCATCCGGATTCAACTCCCTTTTGGCTCGAATGTCATTGGCAGTTCCCGCAGCGTCAGGCACGTTCGCCTGTGGAGGTTGTCTGGCACCATGGACGCGGATGTCCGCAAGCGGTGCAGGATCTTGGCGTGCCCGCAGCGGAGAATGGGGTGTTGTTCGTGGGAGACGACGGATTGCTAATGGCCGACTACGACACGCACGCCCTGTTACCAGAGAATCAGTTCCGCGATTTCACGCGTCCTGAGCCGACGATTCCTGAATCCATTGGCTGCCATCGTCGCGAATGGTTCGAAGCGTGTAAGGGGAATGGTCAAGCGCTGTGCGACTTTGATTACGCGGCGCCGCTGACCGAGACCGTACTGTTAGGAAACATTGCTTTTCGCGTGGGAGGCAAAATCCAATGGGACTCCGCACGGATGACCGCGACGAACACGGACCAAGTCGACCGCTATCTGCAACGCGAATATCGTAAAGGTTGGACACTATGAAGACACGCACCCCACGTTTTCAAAGCACACGATGGGCCACCGTCTTGTTGCTTGGTTTGGTTTGCGTCCCCATCGGCGCTGCGGTCGAGAGTATTGCCGCCGAGCCGATCACGCTGGAATTGTCCACAGGCGATTTCGCTTGTGAAAACACCATCGTCGAAATGGCATTGCCGCCGGCGATGGCCGAACACGATCATTTTACCCTCACACAGATCGACTCAGGCAAACGCGTTCCCGTTCAACTCGACCGTCACGGCGACCAAGCGAAGCTCGTCTGGATTGTACGGGACAAATTGCAGGCGGGCTCCGTTCGTCAATACAGCCTAGCGCCCGCCACCGCGTCACCCGATCGGGACCGCGTCACGGTCACCGACGACGGTAAACGCGTGACGGTAAGTGCCGGCAAGAAAACGGTGTTCAGCTACAACCATGCCACGGTGCCTTCACCCGATCCCAAACAACCCTACTACGCCCGCAGCGGCTACATCCATCCCTTGTACAATCCCTCGGGCCATATCGTCACGGACGACTTCAATCCAGATCACGCGCACCAACACGGGATCATGATGGCATGGCGAAAGATGACGTTTGAAGGCCGCGAAACCAACGGTTGGGACCAAAAAGCGGGACTCGGCAAGATCGAGCATGCCGAGATCGAAGCCTACGGCGGAGGTCCGGTGTTTGGCTTCTTCAAGGTCCGGCTGCGTCACATCGATCTGACGGCTGCGGATGAACCGGCAACCGTGCTCAACGAAACTTGGTACGTACGCACCTACGCACTCAATGACGCGTTCCAGTTCGACATCACTTCAACACAATCCTGTGCTTCGCAGGAACCCGTTTCGATCGACACCATTCACTATGGCGGGATGACGATCCGTGGGAACGCACAGTGGCACAAACTTGGTAACTTTGACTGCTTGACCAGCGAAGGCAAAACAAAGCAGGATGGTAACCAGTCGCGACCTCATTGGGTCGACATGTTCGGCCAACTCGCCGGTCAAACCACGGGCACGCTGATCATGGACCACAAAAGCAACTTTCGCTTTCCCCAGCCGGTTCGTTTGCATCCCACGATGCCGTACTTCTGTTTCACCCCGGCATCGCTCGGGGCGTTCACCATTCAACCCGAAACCCCCTATGTGTCGCGATACCGGTTCTACGTTCACGACGGCTCGCTCGCTGCGAGCATCGCCGATCGATTGTGGAACCAGTACTCGAATCCTCCCCAAGTTCAAATCACTCAATCGATTAACTGAAATCGCGACCATCGCGGAACCCCACCACATCAATTCAACCTGAGGCGTCTGAAACCATGAGAGCTTGCTGTATTCTGATCCTGATTCATCTCCTGTCTCTGTCGGGTAGCTTGGCGGCAGGAACACTTGATCAAATTCCCCATTTGAAATCCTTGCCGGATGCGACCGAGGACTTGCAAAAGAAGATCGATGAGCATGATGGCAACTTGTTGCTGGGAAACACCGATATTCTGCGCATCACGAAGCCACTTGTATTCGACCTCGCCAAGCACAAAGGGGTTGCCGTCAAAGCGGTGGGCGGAGTGACGATCGTCATGGATGGTCCCGGGCCAGCATTGCGTTTTGTGGGCTCGCACAAAGGGACGGCCTCCCCGTCGTCATTCGAGCCCGCGACCTGGAACGAGCGAATGCCGATCGTTTCTGGAATCGAGATTCTGGGGAATCATGAAGCGGCCGATGGAATCGAATTGGATCAAACCGTCGGGGCCATCGTCAGTCACGTTTCCGTTCGCTGGTGTCGCCACGGAGTCCATCTGGTCAACCGTAATCGCAACGTCCTGGTGTCCGATTGCAATCTCTACGAGAACTCCGGCGTCGGCATTTATCTGGACGATGTAAATCTTCATCAGATCAATGTCGGCACCTCCCACATCTCCTACAATCGCCAAGGCGGCATCGTCGTGCGAGATGGAAACGTGCGAAACTTGCAAGTTTCTGGCTGCGATATCGAAGGCAACATGCCTGGGGATGACACTCCGACAAACACCGCCAATATCCTGATTGATGTTTCGGGGACTCCCGACACACGTGCCAAGTCGATCGCCGAGATTTCAATCACCGGATGTACCATTCAGCACTCGGCGAACTATGGCGACGACGCGACCAAGACGGTCGCGCCCGGGGGCGCAAATATCCGCTTGGCTGGCAAGAAAATCTATCCGATCGATTCGGTGACCATCTCAGGAAACGTGCTCAGCGACACCACGACGAATATCGATATCCACCACGCAGTCGATGTCGCTATCAGCGCGAATAACTTTTTTGCACCGAAGCCCGTCAACCTACGCGTCCGCAATTCGCAACGGGTTGTCGTGTCGGGGAACACATTTAACCCACGGCAATTCAAACGTGAGGGAACGATTGTGTTCGAAGACTGTGCCGATTGCATCGTCTCGAATTCAACCATCCATCAATTCGCTACCGATGCCGGAGCTGTGATTCTGAACCGCTGCACTGGATTCTCTTTAAATGGACTCAATCTCAGCGATTGCGGTTCCGGCTTCGTGCTGAAGAACACCACCGACACGACCATTTCGAACTGTCGTGTCACTCGCACGACGACCGGTTCACCGGACATTGTGCTCGACAACAGCAACAAGAACATCTTGCTAAGTGGAAACGCCTTTGCCGGCGAGACGGTGATTGCATCCGAGGGTACCGTTGCCAACTAAGTCCCCTAAGCAACTTCGTATCGCAGCGATGGGGCTGCGATTGTGGTTGGTTTGGCCTTGCCGATCGATCTCTGAAGCGAATGCAGCAAGCATGGACTCGTCGTCGCAGGAACGATATCGCGTTCGCTTCGCCGCAACGGCGTGAAGTGTGTGTGAAAAACACATGAACGATCCGTGCAGACTGCAGCCCTGGACGAGCGGATCCAGGAGTCCCTGGAATGAGCGATACACTGCAAATAACGAGAAAAAGAACGATCTCCGCCCGGTGTCTTCAGTGTGAGAGGCCAGCCGCATCGGCGTCACACCGAGCGTGGTCGGGCATCGATGGCAAGCCATTGCTTGCTATCCTCTTCTTTTCTTGAATGTTGACGAATCTGAATTTACACCCCCGAAAGTGAAGCCGCGATATGCAATTGATATCCACAAGAGTCAGGCAAGTGCTCGCCATCGCCCTCGTGCTGCCTTGGACCCTTATCGGGGCTGCCGATGCCGACGACCGTCCGTCCGACTCCGCCTCCTTTCGGGACAATGGGGTGACGGCCCATCGGGGCAATTCCGCCGCGTTTCCTGAGAATACGATGGCGGCCTTTGAGAGTGCAATCGAAGCGGGTGCCGATTGGATCGAACTCGATATTTTCCGCAGCAATGATGGCAAGTTGGTCGTGATCCACGATAAGACCACCCAGCGAACCGGCGACAAGAACCTCAGCGTCACCGAGTCGAGCTACGATGAATTGAAGTCGGTGGATGTCGCCACCGATTTCCGCCGACGCACGGGCACGACGTTGACGGAAACACCCGCGGCGAAAATACCACTGCTCGAGGACGTGCTCCAGATGGTCATGCAACAAGATCGAACACGAGTCTCAATTCAGCCCAAGATGGACTGTGTGGCCGACGCGGTCGCTTTGGTGAAACAGATGCACGCCGAGCGTTGGGTGGGTTTCAACGATGGCAATTTAAAGCTCATGTCCGAGGTGAAGCGGCTCGCTCCCGAGATCCAGGTGTTCTGGGATCGAGGTCCCGAGACAAATATCGATGACGACATTCGTATCGCGAAACAACACGGTTTTGAATCGCTCGTCCTGCATTACAGCGGGATCACGCCCGAGAAGGTGCAAAAGATCTCCGCGGCTGGGATCCGAACGGGCGTTTGGACGGTCAATGACCGAGCGACGATGGAGAGATTGATCGGAATCGGAGTTGAGCGACTCTACACCGACGATCCCCGCATGTTGCTAAGCCTGAAAAAACAACGCGATCTGCGCAAAGTCACGTGCGAAGGAACTTACCCACAGCACCTGCAAGGCATCTGTGCAGATCATGCTGCGATCTATTGGAGTTTTACGACGAGGTTGGTGAAGACCGATCTCGACGGCAAGGTACTAAAGCAAATTTCGGTTGCAAATCATCATGGCGACCTCTGCTTTCACGATGGCAAGCTGTACATCGCAGTAAACCTCGGCAAGTTCAACGAACCCGCGGGCAAAGCTGATTCATGGGTGTACGTCTATGACGCCGATTCGCTCAAGGAACTGGCTCGGCACGAGGCCCAAGAGGCCGTCCATGGCGCCGGCGGTATCAGTTTTCGGGAGGGGCACTTCTTCGTCGTCGGCGGATTACCCGCCGGAGTCGACGAGAATTACGTTTACGAATACGACGGCCAGTTCAATTTCGTAAAGAAGCATGTCATCCACAGTGGGTATACGTTGATGGGAATCCAGACGGCGACGTTTGCTCATGGTCGATGGTGGTTCGGTTGTTACGGCGAAACGAAGAAATTGCTCATCACCGATGAGAAGTTCCAGATGCTCGGTAGCTATCCGTTCCAATGTTCGCTTGGGATTGAGGCCTGGAGCAACGGCCAACTACTCTCCGCAAGCGGACGATGCCGTAAAGGACATGGATGCAGCGGGGAGTTGCAGCTTGCGATCCCGCACGAAACAGCCGGGCTGCAATACCGAGATGCTCAATAGAGCGGCTAGAGCATTCCTAATTTTGATGTCGCTCGTGTCACTAGGCGGTGGGACCGCGTTCTTGCGAACGCAGCTACGGCTTGATTCCCACGTTATTTAGCCAGCGAGCTACGTTTGCCGCATGCGGTTAAGCACGTTGCGAGTGATTTGCTGTATCCTCGCGTCGGGACCTTGTGGCGCGGTGTAGACCTTTGGACGCACATACCCAGGCGGCTCGGACAACCCGTCGGCCCACCAGCAAGTGGCCGCGTTGAAGACGAAGTTGTTCTTCGGGCCGGGGTAGACCGTGGCGGTGTATTCGCCACCATTGAGCTCTCCGGGGGCGGTTTGAGTGGGGCCGCGGGCGACGATTTCTAACCCCGGTATGTCGGCCGGGTCTCCATGCCATTCCCAGCCAATGACGCCTGGAATCGAATCACCAAGCTTCATCTGCGTTCCCGCGTACAACCAATGGTCCGGTTTACTGCAAATCCAATCGGCGCCGCCGGTAACAGGCCCCGTGCTGTGCGCGCCGATGAGTTCATTGGCATAGGGCCGCTCGTGCTTGAGCGACGACATCGAACTAAATTCCCGCGTCCCTCCGGGCGGTCCGAATACGCCGACGCGGCGCAGCGAGCGAGTCTCGTCATCCCATTCGATGCGTCCGCAAACCGCATTTCCGGAGAAGAATCCGACACTCACGCCCTCGGCAATCGCGGCCTGTAGATTGCGAAACATCTCAATCGTCCAATACTCGTCATGCCCGACGCTGAGGAAACCGTCGCCGCGAAGGGGCTGTTTGGCGTCGCGGTGCAAATCGGTGTTGGAAATGTAAGTCACGTCATAGCCCTCGCGTTCGAGCCAATACACGAAGGGGAATTCCCATAAGAAAAACTCCCCCGAGCCAATCGAAAGCGGGGCATCCGAAATCTGGCTATATTTCCCATAGGGACGATTGAAGCTGACTTGAGATTCGTTGCCCCAATGCCATGGGTTTTTCCCATTGTCATAGAGCGAAAATTGCGAGGGCCAGCGGTTGTAGGCTTGCCAGGTATGGTCGCTGCACTGAAACACCAGCTCGGACTCCCGCGTATCGCGAACGATGAAGATCACATAGCTCTGCAAGCCTTCGTTTAACTCCGTCAACTTGCCGACGTAAACGCCGCTCACCCAATCCTCCGGAATACGCAATTCAAAACTAGCTGGCCACTGGCAATTCTGTAGTCGCCGCAGCCCCACCTTCGGCATCGCTTGTGCCGATCCCTGTAGTGTTTCGGTCGTGTGCACCAATCGCCCGCCATCACCCCCGTAATATCCCAATCGATAGAACTCGATCGTAAACTCGCTCACCGGATCGGTGCTGACCATCACCTGCAATGTCTCACCGGCCATGATGCTGGCGTGGGAAACGTAGCCTTCGATCCACGGGCAACGGTACTTCGTGTCGGGATCGATACGCGTTTTGCTTAACATCCATTGTTGTGTTCCCGGCCTCGCGTTTTCCGCTTTCAGTACCGCAGAGGAACTCGCTGCGTGCGATGCGTGAGGGGGGAGTAACAACGAGGCGCCAGAAGCAGCGGCCAAGGTCAACAATTGGCGACGATTGGGAAGTTGATTCATCAACGAGGCAATCCGGTTAGATAGTTTTAAGGAAGGGGAGTCAACGGTTTGGACACACGTCCTCGGGATCAATGACTTGGTGGGTCCTGTTTTGGTACGCCCAGACAGATACGAAAGCCATCGCGTGAATCGGAGTAGGACGGACCTTGGAGCCCGAGGCGGACGGCACAGCGGGCATTACCCGGGACATCGAAGTAATTACCGCCGCGGCAGACCGGGCGTGGATTCTCGCTGACAAAATACAGCTCTTCATGTCCACCTTGGGGGTCGAAATGATCGAGCACGACCTCCCACACGCCGCCACACATGTCGGCCAAACCGAAACCGTTACGGCCCCGTTCTGCGTAATGGTCCACCGGTGAAACGAAGGCAAACCCGTCGCTCCAGGGAGCATTGGCGAGCGGCCAAATTTTGTTTCGTCCCGGCAGAAAATCGACAGCCGAAATATTTAGCCGACCTTCACCGTCACTGAGATCGTCGCCCCACCAGAAATAACTGCTTTCGCGGCCACCGCGACAAGCGTAAGCCCACTCGGCTTCCGTCGGCAAACGGTAAACGAGCCCCTCGGGTAGACGTCCGCTATCTCGTTCACGCTTCGTTAGCCAATCACAAAACGCCCGTCCATCATTCCAGCTAACGCAGACCACGGGATAGCAATCCCGCAACGGGAAACCGAAATTTGGATCACGCCAACTCTTCCCTTCCACCGAGATCCAAGGATGCGGCGGTGCCTTGGCGGTGATCTTCCACTGAGGATCAAACACCTGCGTCTTGCCGCCCGGTTTCTCCGCATCCGAAACGTAACCGGTGTCCTCGACGAAGCGTTTGAATTGCCCCACGCTGACTTCCGTGCGGCCCATCCAAAAGCCATCTTTCACACGCATCAATCTCGGTTGCTCGCCTTCGTACGACTCACGCTCGGTGCCCGGCGTGGCTCCGCCTTCGATCCCCGTGGCCCAGGCACGCTCTTCGGCGGTGCTGCCCATCTTAAATTCGCCAGGCGGAATGTAGACCACCTCCAGCGATACGTGATCGTCCAAATCGAGTTGCTTGGTGGCCCCTTGCGCCGGCGGATCAGAGGCCCACGTGGTGCCCATGTGAATCGCCGCTAACAGGGGCGCGGTGAGCAATGCGATGGCACGAAAGCGTCGCACGAGCGTTGCATGTTTCCTCACTTGGATTCCTTCTTGATGGAGATGTCGGTGGCGTGGTGGAGTGAGCGATGCCAAGAGGCCGAAGCCGTGGTCACCGAGACGCTTCTCGGGGATGCGTCGTTTGATGACCTTACCGCGCTGACCTCGCAGCACCGTTTGGACCACCATGATTGTAGCTTCTCTTTTTGCCGCCGTAGCGAGCCTCCGCGATCACGGCCGCACTTTGCCTGGACGGCCTAACTTTGCCTGGGCGGTCATCAACAAAGCCTGTTCGGTGGTGAAACCAACGAGGTGGTAGGTGCGATTTCAGCAGGGCTCGCGTTCGTGTATAAAGGGCTGCGCCACCGGCGTGTGCGGGTCGACGTACGGCCGAAACACGGCCGACGTGGCGTTGCCTGCGTCGTCCATCTTGCATTGTTTATCTGACTTGGGGATTCATTTTATGGCCAGTGGTTTGTTGATGTTGCTGGACGACATTGCCACCATTCTCGACGACATCGCAATCCTGACCAAAGTCGCCGCAAAGAAAACCGCGGGTGTCTTGGGCGACGACTTGGCGCTCAACGCCCAACAGGTCACCGGCGTCGACGCGCGGCGTGAATTGCCCGTCGTCTGGGCGGTCGCGAAGGGCTCCCTTCTGAACAAAGCCATCCTGGTCCCCATCGCACTCGCGTTGAGCGCACTGGCCTCGTGGTCGATCACTCCCCTGCTGATTGTCGGTGGCTTGTACCTCTGTTTTGAAGGCGTTGAGAAACTCGCACACAAGTTCTTGCATCGCGAGTCGTCCGAACAGCACGAACAAGAATTGGGTGCCGCGTTAGCCAATCCAAACGTGGATATGGTGGCGATTGAGAAGGAGAAGATTCGCGGCGCGATCCGCACCGATTTCATTCTCTCCGCTGAAATTGTCGTGATTACCTTGGGGACGGTCGCGACGTCTCCCATTGCCACCCGTTTGCTCGTCTTGGTGGCGATCTCCATCTTGATGACGGTCGGGGTTTACGGATTGGTCGCCGGGATTGTCAAAATTGACGATTTGGGGATGCGGTTGATTCGCACCGAATCGAAGTCCAATCAACGCAGTTTCCGTCAACTGCTCGGCTATGGAATGATCACTTCAGCACCCTATTTGATGAAGTTCCTCTCGGTCGCCGGAACCGTGGCGATGTTCTTGGTCGGGGGCGGGATCCTCACCCATGGCATTCCGCCATTGCACCATCTTGTCGAGTGGCTTGTCCATCCGCTCGCCGAGATTCACTCGACCGGAGCTTGGTTGTCGAGCATCGCAAAGATGATCCTCGACGCCCTACTGGGGTTGATCGCAGGAACGATCTGTTTGCTGATCGTCAGCCTCATTCAACGCTGGCGCGGACGCAATCAAGCGTCGCAAAACGAAGCGACGAGCTAGAGCCTTTTGAGAAATGACGTAAGCTCTAAAAAAGTAGCTGCGTGCGCCAGAACGTGGTCTACCGCGAACGCGACGGTAGCTACAGCAATGATGAAAAGTCGCTAGCGGTCAAGTCACCCGCGTGCGGCTCGGGCCTGGCTACGATCACACTGCACCGTAGAGACCCGCCTCATCCGCTGAACACTTCCAAAACTCAGCAGCGTATTTCCAACACTCAGCAACCGGCGATGCATCGGGCAATGCATCGGGACGGGGCCCCGTGGAAACGACAAGGCAGGGCCAAGATGCTTGTCCGTTCGGCTCGCGGGAAGGGATTTCCCCACGAGCCGGAATGATGCGGTGCGGCAACCCAGGACGTGCTGCTAAGCAGGTAGGCAGGAGTCTTTCGGTAGATTAGCCGTCTTGGCGTTAGCCACGGTTCAAGCGGTTCAACCGGGGCTAATGGGATTTCACCGAATCATTCCTGGCTCCCTGCTTAGGTCCGGCGCCGCCGCTTCGCATACTTTACTGCGGATCCGCAACGCGATCGCGTGCGAATTTACGCAGCAACACGTAGAACACCGGCGTCAAGAACAGTCCGAACAAGGTGACGCCGAGCATGCCGCCGAAGACAGCGGTTCCGAGCACGCGTCGCATTTCAAACCCGGCTCCCGATGCGATCAACAACGGCACCACGCCCAAAATGAACGAAAACGCTGTCATCAGAATCGGTCGCAACCGAAGTCGGCAAGCCGCAATGGCTGCTTCAAAGCGATTTTTACCCGCATCCTCTTCCGCCTTGGCAAACTCCACAATCAGAATCGCGTTCTTACACGCCAATCCGATCAAGACGATGAACCCGATTTGCGTCAACACGTTGTTGTCCATCCCCCGGAACCAAACGGCTACCAGCGCGAACAACAAACACAGTGGCACAATCAAGATGATCGCGAGCGGTAACAACCAACTCTCGTACTGAGCAGCCAAAGCCAAGAACACGAACAACACCGCCAAGGGGAACAGAAACAGGATCGTATTGCCTGCTTGCTTCTCTTGGTACGCCATCTCCGTCCATTCGTAACCAAAGCCAGGGGGCAGACTCTGGTCCGCCAAATTTTCCATCGTCGTTAGCGACTGGCCGGTACTGAAGCCCGGCACCGTCGACCCATTCAAATCGGCAGCCGGGAACAGGTTGAATCGAACCAAGCGATCCGGTCCCGCAATTTGTTTCACGTCGACCACCGAACCGAGCGAGACCGTTGCACCGCTGGCACTCCGCGTGCGAATTTTCAGAATATCGCTCGCCTCATCACGAAACTCAGGTTCCGCTTGAGCGGTCACACGGTACGTCCGGCCCAGAAAATTGAAGTCATTGACGTACATCGAGCCGAGATAAATCTGCAACGCGTCAAAAACATTGTTGATAGGAATGTCCAACATTTGTGCCTTGGTACGATCGACGTCGGCATACACCTGTGGCACGTTCATCCGCAAGTTCGTAAAGACTTGCGCCAACCCAGGTTGGGCGTTGGCTTGTGCAAGCATCGTCTGGGTCACTTGATCAAGCGTCGCGACGCCAGCGCCACTGCGGTCCTGGACATACATCTTGAAACCTCCACCACGGCCGATACCGCGAATCGGTGGCGGTGGAATGATCAAGATCTGAGCCTCGTTGATCTCGGACACTTCTCGTCGCATGTCGGCAACAATCGCTTGGACGCTACGCCCTCGTTCGGCACGCTCTTTCGCATCCTGGAGCGGCAAAAAGGAGACTGCCGCATTGGGTTTGATCGTAAAGGTCGATCCGGACAGCCCCGCGATTCCGACCGCGTGCGCGACACCATCGATCCCTTTCCCGATCTCGGCAACGCGGCGCGTGACCGCGTCGGTACGAGCCAGCGATGCTCCGTCGGGCAAATTGATCGCAACGATCACGTAACCCTGATCCTGGTCTGGGATAAAACCGGTCGGAACCAGACCGAAACTCAATCCCGTGCAGACTATCAGCGCCACGTAGATGAGGATCGCGATCCCCGACTTCTTCATCAAGCGACCCACGATCCCGGCGTAAAGGTTGCCGGTGATATCGAACGTTCGATTGAACAGTCGAAAGAACCATCCGAACAAAAAGTCAACCAACCTACCGAGACGATTTCTCGCCGCATTTTTGGGTTTCAACAAAATCGCACACAGCGCGGGACTGAGCGTCAACGAAACGAACGTTGAAATCGCCGTCGAGATAGAAATCGTGAGCGCGAACTGTTGATAGAACTGCCCGCTGATCCCCGGCACAAACACGGTCGGAACAAACACGGCGATCAACACCAACGTGGTCGCGATCAGCGCCGAACCGACTTCCTCCATTGCCTTGTGCGTTGCCTCTCGCGGCGTCATGCCTTCGGCGATCAATCGCTCGACGTTCTCGACCACCACAATCGCGTCGTCGACGACGATTCCGATCGCCAACACCAATCCGAACAATGACAACGTGTTGAGCGTCACGCCCAAGAACTGCATCACCGCGAAGGTACCGATCAAGGAGATGGGAATCGCGATCACCGGAATGATCGTTGGACGCCAACCGTGCAGAAACAAGAACACCGTCAACACCACGAAGAGGGTCGTGATGAACAGCGTTTCAAAAACTTCGTCGATCGACTCTTCCACATAGTCGGTCGGGTTGTAAGCGATTTCGTAACCGATTCCCTGTGGGAAATCTTTGCTCATGTCCGACATCACCTTCTTGACATCGGCAGCCGTGTCGACCGCGTTGGTCCCCGGACGTTGGTAGACCAACACCGCGATCGCCGATTTACCATCGAGGTAACTGAGCCGCGAGTAGTCCTGGGCACCGAGTTCGATTCTCGCCACATCGCGCAACCGCGTCACACGCCCGTCAGTACCTCGTTTGACAATGATCTCGGCGAACTCATCTTCGGTAATCAAACGACCTTGCGTGGTAACGTTCAATTGAAAGTCGCCGGTTGCGTCGATCGGCGGTTGCCCGATCACGCCCGCTGCGACTTGTGCGTTCTGGGCACGGATCGCCTGGACCACTTCCCCCGCGGTCAAGTCGACGTGCATCATCTTTTCGATGTCTAACCAAACTCGCATCGCGTATTCGTTACCGCCGGCGATACGGATTTCACCGACACCGTCCAGCCGCATCAACGCATCGCGAACCCGCAAGAACGCATAATTGCTGATATACAGTTGATCGCGACTTTCGTCCGGCGAGTTCAAGTGGACGACCATTAACATGTCCGGGATCTGCTTGGTCGTCGTGATCCCGATCTGGCGAACTTGTTCCGGCAATCTCGATTCGGCAATCGCCACCCGATTCTGGACCAACACCTGAGCGTCGTCCAAGTCGGTGCCGAGCTTGAAGGTCACGGTCAACTGCATCGTGCCGTCGCTGCTCGAGGACGACTCCATGTACAACATGTCATCGACGCCGTTCATCTCTTGTTCGATCGGCGTGGCGACAGTGTCCGCGATCACTTGCGGGGTCGCACCAGGATAAGTGGCCCGCACCAAAATCGTCGGTGGTGCGACGCTGGGGTACTGCGATACCGGAAGCGTGAAATACGTGATTCCACCCACCAACACGATCAAGAACGACAAAACGGCCGCAAAGATGGGACGTTCAATAAAGAAGTGAGGAAATTTCATGACTGCAAACTCCCTGACACCACCTGATCAGCCGACGTTGCTGCTTCGGGCAACGGATCGGGGGCCGGCGAAATCCACTGTTCCTTCGGGACCGGCTTATAGTCATGCGGCAATCCGTCTTCGACCACTTCAATCGTGCCATCCACCGTGGCGACTTTCGCTTCCGGTCGAGCTTGCAACAGCCCTTCGATCACCAACGTCTCATCGCCGACAAGTCCTTTGCGAATCACGCGCAAACCGTCCACGATCGGCCCTGGGGTGATAGGGCGACGTTCAATCACGTCATCGACAACCACATAAACATACTGGGACGATTGGTCGGTGCCGATCGCCGAGTCGGGGACCAAAACGGCGTCGTGAGCAGCGCTTCCGGGAATCCGGATCCGAGCGAACATGCCCGGCAACAACAATTGGTCCTCGTTCGGAAACACACAGCGAGCTCGCATGCTGGCCGTCGCGGTATCGAAACGGTTGTCAACGAAGTCCATGTGACCGTGATGAGGAAATCCGGATTCGTCAACCAATCCCAAGAACACCGGATTCTTCACATCTCGCGAACTTTCCCGCTCGCCCGTTTGCGCCAAACGCGCGTATTTCAACACGTCTTGTTCGCTGGCATCGAACACACAAAAGATCGGATGCATCGACGCGATCGTCGTCAGCAGCGAGGAGGTGGCGGTGCCTCCGGCAATCAAATTGCCTTCGGTCACCACTTGGCGGCTGATCCGTCCCGTGACCGGAGCCCGGATATGAGTGTATTGCAAGTTCAATTCCGCCGTCTCAACGCTCGCCTTGGACATCTCGATTTCAGCTTCCGCCGTCGCGATCGCCGCTTCGGCGGAACTGACGCCCGCCTTGACCCCTTCGATGTCGGCCTTGGCTTGCAAGAATTCGGCTTCGCGTTCGTCAAGCTCTTCCTGGGAAGCGGCGTCTCGCTGACTGAGCGATTGAGTTCGGGTGAACCGCATCTCGGCAAGATTCAATTGAGCATCCGATTGCAGCGACCGCGCCTTGGCTTCCTCTAGCTTCGCAAACGCTTGCTTCAATTGCGAATTGGATTGCTGAAGCTTCGCCTTGGCCGCGTTCAATTCGGCTTCAAACGGACGCGGATCGATGACAAACAACAAATCGCCTTTTTCGACCACTTGGCCTTCATCGAAATGTACCGATTCCAAGTAACCGCCCACGCGAGCGCGAATCTCGACCATGTCGACCGCTTCCATTCGCCCCGTATAAGCGTCCCATTCGACGATCTGTTTCGTTACCGGTTTGGCCACCGTCACCGTCGGGATGGGCATCGATGGTGGACCCAACGCCCCCTTGCCGCACCCGGCAATCAGTAACAACAGCGGTAAGCTGTAAACGACGTAGCGAAACTCGCCAACACTCTCGGTTAGCCCGCTCGAACGCCGAAAGTCTCCGCGACTTTCGCTACGACGAATTGACATGCAATTCAGTAACCTCACGCTGTCTCCTCACTCAATTTCATTTCAGTCTTGCTGCGAACCAACGTCGCATGGCCGATCGAGAACATCCCCAACCCGGTCATCATCAACTGCCCCTATCCCCTTACCTATGCCTTTAGGAAACCGAGGGCCGCCAACTCTCTACTTTCACAGTGCCTCCGCGTGCACCACCAATCACGTTACAACCCACCACGAACAATCCGGGGGGGCATCACCCCCGCTTTGCAACCAGCCTTCAATCACCACGGTGGCCTCCGAGCGTCATGCCCGATTCCGAAGCATGCTCTGATTGCGAACGCAGCCGAATCCATGCAAGGCGGTCATCTTGTCCACTTGCCTCTAAAGCGAATTCGGTTGGCAAACGTATGCACCGGTCCCCACAAGTCAGTGGAAGTTAATTTCTGGTTTCATAAATTCAACACCTATCTGATTTCTTTATTAAGAAATTGGCCAATCCCAAACTCACCGCTCCCTACCGCACTCACATTGCGATTGATTGGGAATGATCGATCAGCGATCTTGAAAACTCGCTGCAATGGAACCGCGAGTTTTCTCCAGCAATCCGATGAGCTGTTTTTGCTCACCCTTGTTCAATTTTTTCAGAAATCGTTGTTCCAGTTCCGCCAGCGGCGCCATGGTCTGGTCGGCCAGCTTTCTCCCCTTTTGGGTGACGCTTACATACACCACGCGGCGATCTTCGGTACAGCGTTGCCGTTTGACCAATCCCTGTTTCTCGAGGTGATCGACTAGCGATGTGATCGCCGGCACGATTTGGATCATTCGTTCGCCGATCTCACCGCAGGTCAATGGTCGCTCGGCCAGGACCAGACTTCGCAACACATTGAAGCGTGACAAGGTCAAACCATGCTCGCGAAAATGCCGCGACAATCGGTTTTCGAGTTGGTCTCCGATACGCAACAGGTTCAGCAGCGTTTCTTGCTCGGTCGAAGCGAACGGCTGCGGTCGCTTCAGTTCGTGTTGCAGCTTCATGGAAATCTCAGCCCGGGCCATTGTTACATTGCTGAAAAGTTTACTAATCAGACATTTTGCAGTCAACCATGTCTCCCCCCGCAGTGCAGCCAAGCCCCAGATCAACTTTCGCAATGCATCACCATGGTCGATTTCGTCGCCTGAAGCATGCGAAAATTGAAGGGAGATCGCGAGGTGAGTTACCCTCCGCAGACGCTCCGATTCCTCCCTGTCCTCCAGTTCAAAATCCATCGCTAGGGTCTCTCGCATGTGGAGGACCGGGACATATGCCCCCCAAGCGACCGCCGAGACCGTTGCATCGCCTGTTTGCGGCTTGTCCCATAGCGCCGCTGGATTGTTTCCAAAATGCCATGCGTAGCGCCGCGAATCAGGGCAATTGCCACGCCGGCCGTCCGAACTCCGACATCCCCGCGAAGTCGCGACCTTGAGATCCTGTCGTAAAGTCTTGCCAACAATTTGGTTGTGGCGGTTCGCTGGATCGTTAGAATGGAGACGTTTCGTCAACCACCTCTTGGCAAATCCAGCGCGCATCCATCCCCATCCTTCGGCACTCATTTCAAATCACGAATGCAGTGCCGCTGCCATCTTCCCTTACGCCGCAGCGAATGACTTCGCGAAGCACAAGCCTGGACGGACCCACCACTCCGACCAGCCCTACCGATAAAGACAATCGACCGTTTAACACGTTGAAAGATTGATCATGCTCAGCCGTAGAAGAATGCTGCAAGGAATCGCAACCAGCACCAGTGTCGCATTGGGCTCCTCCCTTGCTCCGGAGCGTCTCTTAGCATCGCCCGCCACGAACACGACTCCCAAGCGGATCGTCTTCTTCATGCAGAACCAGGGCTTCGATCCGAAGACCTGTATTCCGGACGGGATGACCAACAGCGGTTCGCTAGCGAAGGCCAAACTTCCCGAGCCCATCAGTGCATTGGAACCTTATAAGGAACGGCTGCACATCATCAACGGACTGCACGGCATCCATACCAGTCCCACGCACAGCGCGTTCTTCGGCGCGCTCGGCGGCTATCGCGGCAGCGACGGGGTGCCGCCCAGTGCATCGACGATCGATTATGAGCTGAGCAAGGCGCTGCCGCAAACCCTGCTGCCTCATCTGTGCATCGGCATGGACTCGATCGAGAACATGAAGACCAAGCCCACGATTGCGACGCTGTCGGCCAGCGGCGCCGGTTCGCCGATCTTCATGCATTCCAATCCGAATCATCTTTACCAGATGCTGTTCGGTGGCATTTCCTCAGGTAATATCCGGCTCCAGCACGAAGCTCGCTCGAGTGTGTTTGATCAGGTCGAAATGCTGGCTGCGGCCAAGGGACGCTCTCTGCCGGCGTCGGGCCAACGACGTTACGACCAATACGTCCAAGGATTCAAAGACGTCAACGGTTTGCGGACGCGGTTGGATACCGTAGCCGATCACTTGCGAAAATTCGCGCCCATCGTGGACGAGCGATACACTGCGCCGGAGTTCGAAACCGACTGGCACGATTGTTTGCTGGACCTCGGTATCTCGGCGCTCACCTCCGGTATCACCAATACGCTGACAATCGGCTCCGGTCGTGGCGAGATCTTCGGGGCCTGGAAGGGATTGGGTATCGATCAACAGGGACATAGCCTCGGGCACATGGATCAGCCCGACAATCCGATTTGGATCAAGATTCGCCAATACAACAGCCGCATGCTGGTGCGGATCATGGAGAAGCTGGAAAGCGTGCCCGAAGGAAGTGGCACGATGATGGACAATACGCTGATCGTGTACACCAGCAATAACGCGGACAAGCAACACACCAGCGGTGCCAACTGGCCGGTCATGTTGTTAGGCAACCTGGACGGTGCATTCAAGTCCGGTTGCTTCACGCAGCTCGATGGCAAGCGACCGATCAACGCGCTCTACACGTCGCTGCTGCGAGCCGCCGGCCAGAACGTCGATCGCTTCAACATGGACGACAAGATGGCCAAAAAGTTTGACAACAGCACCGGCCCGCTCAAGGAAGTGTTGGCATGATGAAAGTCAGATTTTCGTGTTGGATAAAACGCAGGATAGGCTTCCAGCCTGTCACGCCGAAAATAACAGGTTGGAAGCCTATCGGACTTATATTCATCTTGATCTTGCTCCTACCCGTGGCAACGTCCCAGGCGTATACGCCTGGCCGTGCGGTTAACAAAGATTACGCCAGTTTTGCGGAATCGTTTCTCACGAACCACTGCGTCGACTGTCATGGCGAGATCGATCCCGAAGGCAATCTCTCGCTCGAAGACCTAGGACCTGTGGATGAAATCAACGCCAGCACTTGGACCAGCGTGTGGGCGCAGGTCACGCTAAAGGAGATGCCGCCCAAGGACATGACGCAGCCCGAGGTCATCGAGCGGCTGCAGTTCTCTGACTGGATCGTCGGTGAACTCTCACGCGTGATGCAAGACAAGGGCGGGTTCCGTGATCACCTCGATCCCAACAAAGGCAACTTCGTCGATCACGAGCTGCTGTTCGGTCCGCTGCCCGATGGCATCAAGCTGCAACCGACGTCATCGCCAGCACGCATCTGGCGAGTGACCCCGCAAGAGCACATCACGCGGCTCAATGAGTTGATCAACACCGAGCCGGAGTTCGATCCCGAAAAGCCGGGGCTTCGCACGCATGGTGACGTCGTTCCCACCAACCACGGTGGCGAATTGAAGTTGTACTTCGGTACCGATCGCATCATCAAATGTCAGGGCGGGACGGTCGCCTATGCAACGGCCGTTAAGAGTGTCCCCGCCGTGTTGTCGTCGGCTCGCAATCACGGACTGGAAAACTATCCCGATTTCTACACCGTCAACAGCGCCGAAGCGACGCAGATCATGGCGATTGCTGGCGACATCATTCGCTACATGGCCGAGGGTCCGCTGAGTATCGCCCACCCGTATCAGATCACGGACGCCCCCGCATCGATCGCCGACAAAATGAAGGGCGATCTTCGTGGTCTGCCCACCAGCATCGTCTACAGCACCAAAGTGGTCCGTCCGCTGACGCCGGTGTATGAGCTGATGAAGGAAGACGGCGTGACCGACGAGCGACTGCGTGCTGCGGTCGACTATCTGTTCGAAGCGTTGACGTTCCGCCCGCCGAGCGAAACCGAGTCCGACGCGTACTTGGAAATCGTCAATCAAACGATCGAAAAGCTCGGTAAGAAAGAGGGTGCCGTGCTTGGTCTGTCATCCATCTTCCTTGATCGCGACGCGCTGTTCCGACCGGAACTGATCGAGAATGGAAAACCAGACGAGCATGGCCGCGTCATGTTGCAAGACTGGGAATTGGGCATGGCGGTCAATCACGCGCTGCGTTACATCCGCCCCGACGCACCGTTGCGCGACGCGATCGCCGCTGGACGAATGCGGACCCGAGCGGATGTAAAGCGTGAAGTTGAGCGGATGTTGGCCGACGACACCATCCGCAAGCCGCGGATGGTGCGGTTCTTCCGCGATTACTTCGACTACGACCTTGGCGGCTACATCTGCAAAGATACAAAAGCACTGACCCAGACGGGGGCGAACAACCGGGGACAAGCTCATTACAACGCCATGTTCGACGCAACGGCCAGCACTGATCGTCTGATCGAATTGATCCTGGACGAAGACAAGGATGTATTGAAGCAGTTGTTAACGACGGACAAGGTCGTGGCCACCAAGGCCGACAATCTCTACTTTGGTCGGAAACGCACTCGAGAAGAGATCGCAGCGTCCGTTGCCGCTGAGAAACAGGCGATGGCCGAAGCGGCACAGAAAGCGGCGGCTGAGTTCGAGGCCTGGAAACAGGCAAACCCAGGCAAGAAACCGCCGCCGCCAAACAAGCAAAAGCGACCGATTGTCAATCACCTCGTCACCCAGGCTGACCTTGCGGGGCCGCCCATCTACGCTCGTGTCAGCCGGCGTAGTTTTGGCAAAGGATCGATGAAACCCGAACGCATCCTGGCAACGGTCCCCGCAGGCCAGCGTCTGGGCATCCTGACCCACCCCAGTTGGCTCGTTTCTCACTCCGACGCAATGGACAATCACGCCATCCGCCGCGGCCACTGGATCCAAGAACGACTGCTCGGTGGTGGCATTCCCGATGTGCCGATCACGGTGGATGCGATGCTTCCGGATGAGCCCAAGAACACCTTGCGTGAGCGAATGCGGGTGACCCGTGAAGAGTACTGCTGGACGTGTCACAAGAAGATGGATCCGCTGGGGCTACCGTTTGAGATGTACAACCACGCGGGTCTGTATCGCGAGTTGGAACTCGATAAACCCGTTGACACCAGCGGCGAGATCATCGATTCGGGCGACCCGACTCTCGATGGCAAAGTCGGAAGCGCCATCGAGCTAATCCAGAAGCTGGCGGAGAGCGAACGAGCCGAGCAGGTATTTGTGCGTCACGCTTTTCGATTCTGGATGGGCCGCAACGAAACGCTCCACGACGCGCCGATATTACAGGAAGCCCACCGCGCCTACAAAGAGAGCGGCGGCAGCATGAAAGCGCTGTTAGTATCGCTCCTCACCTCCGACGCATTCCTCTATCGCACCCGAAGTGATTCAGCATTGGTTGATTCGAATTAGGACTCCCAATTGCTTTTCGTAAGCTTCGCGAGTGCGTCCCATTGCATGGGTCGTAGTGGACGTGGCTACACGTCCCAGAAGCGAGATTAGCAGCAAAATCCTCTACCGCAGCCAAGCAGGGCCGGCTCCCACCAGCCGCGGGCATTGAATGTTCGGTTCCGTTTGTTACCAATGAAGGTCGACCGGTGAATGATCGGTTACGGCTGATACGCATGGAGGACAGCCGGTGGGAACCGGCCCTGCTTTACTACTTCACGGGGCGACGCCCCCGCTGGTGGGTTTGCGAGCGATATGACCAACACCGAGTCCTGGTTTCGGGTGGCCGCGGGCACCAAGCGTCTCCTACGTCTGGTCGTTGCTGCGTGCCCGGTTCGGCAAGCGGCTAGCTTTTGAAAGCTTGGATTGATACGATTTTCGCAGGCAAACAGGCGTGCTGCGGATCAGAGATCAAGGTTCGCTGCCCCGCGTCAATCAATTGATAGAACAAGCTCAGGACGCTGAATCGCGGTTCGCTTAACGGAGCGGTTTGAATCTGCGAGTCACTGCCTTCTCAAAACCCATTTCACTACTGCGTTAAGACTTCTGAGCCACTAGGGCCGGTTCCCACAGGCCACGAGGGTTGGATGACCGATGCGATCGGCGAGGAAGGGGAGATGGCCGGTAAGAATCGGCCCTACGCATACTTTAAGCTAGACAAATCATGAAGAAACACGAATGGCGTGAGAAAACCGAAGAGGGCGAAACTCGCCTCGTCACTGCGACGCGGCACGGGGGTCAATGGAAGCTCCGGTCCCGACTGAAAACCGAAACGGAATGGACCCTCTTTCCCGTCATCCCACTCGAGGATCTCGAAACACTGCACGAACTGATGTCGAATAAATATCGGCGTCAACGCGCGCCGTACGAGCACGTCTTAGAAATCGAGGTCCTGATTGAAGCTGCGAAATTACGCAAGTAGGTCCAAACAACTCTGAACTGGTCCATCTCGGAGCAGGAAAGGGGCACGAGGTTTCCCTCTCATCCTGTTCAATTCCCCCCGGGCTTTGTCAGCGCGGGATCGTGCAGGAGGTGCTCAGGTTCGCATCCTTGATTGAACAGGAGCAAACAGAGATAACGGAGCTTCGATTCCCACTTCGTTTTTTGGGGCTCGGAGCCATCCAAGCCGGAGATGCGGATGCATCAGTTCCTGCACGGGTTCTCTGTTCCCTCCCTTTCCTCCTGTTCAAATTCACTTCGGGCTTTGTCAGCGCGGGATCGTGCAGGAGGTGCTCAGGTTCG